>JAKPPP010000355.1 GCA_029547265.1 Bacteroidota bacterium | reverse complement strand
TCAATGAATATTCAGCTTCTAACCTAAGTCAGTTTGTCGATGATCATAGCGATTATGGCGATTGGGTTGAGCTTTATAATACATCTGCGACTCCTGTTAATATTAGTGGTTATCATTTGAGCGACGACTCTACTAAATCGTTGAAGTATGAGATTCCCGCAGGGACTGTCATCACCGGACATGGTTATCGCAAGTTCTGGTGCTCGGGAAGAAATACTTTTTCGGGAGTAAATATCCATACTAACTTCCATCTAACGCAAACTAAAAACTCTTCGGAAGATTTAATTTTTGCGGATCCAGCAGGTGTTATTCTCGATGGTGTAAAGTTGACTAAAACTCAAAATGGTCACTCTCGCGGAAGGACTACCGATGGCGATATACTATGGAGTATTTTTACTTCGCCGACTCCCGGTGCGTCAAACAATACAGCTCTTGGTTATACTCGCTATGCCGATAAACCTGATTTTACCGTGCATGCCGGATTTTATACTGCTCCCTTTGTTGTTTTCATCACGAATACTGATCCCGGTAGCACCATTCGTTATACACTCGATGGTACACTTCCTACTAGTACTTCTCCTGTTTATACAGGGGGTATCACCATAAGCACAACTAAAGTGTTGAAGGCAATTACATATCATACCGATCCTACAATCTTGCCTAGCTTTATTGAATTCCAAACTTATTTCATGAATGTAAATCACACCGTTCCTGTGGTGTCGATTGCAGGAACTCAGTTAACAACTTTGGCAAACGGTTCAGGAACCTTGGTGCCCTTCGGGTCATTTGAGTATTTCGATACAACGGGATTAAGAACAGCGAATACTTACGGTGAGTTTAATCGCCACGGACAAGATTCATGGGTGTTAAGTCAACGTAGTCTCGATTTTATTTCGCGCGATGAAATGGGATATAATCACAGTGTGGAGGAAAAATTATTTCATACATCAACACGAACTAATTTCCAACGCGTGATATTACGTGCTGCAGGCGATGATAACTATCCCGCTGATCACCGTTCTGCCAATGCTGGAAGTGCTCACGTTCGTGATGCTTATGTGCATATGCTAGCAAAGAAAGGAGGGATGAATCTCGATGTGCGTAACGCTGAAAAAATCGTAGTATATATCAACGGAAATTATTGGGGCGTCTATGATATCAGAGAGAATCCCGATGAGCATGACTATACCGATTATTATTATGGTCAAGATAAATACCATTTGCAATACATTGAGACATGGGGATCTACTTGGGCTGAATATGGTGGCACTACAGCATTAAATGATTGGGCCGGTCTCTATAATTATATCATGACAAATAGCATGGCTAATGCTGCGAATTATAGTCATGTCGACAGCCTTTATGATGGATCAAGTTTAGCTGATTATATCATCACAAATGCCATCACCGTTTGTTCCGATTGGCTCAACTATAATACAGGATGGTGGAGAGGAATGGATTCAACTGGAACACATAAACGTTGGGGATATATTTTATGGGATAACGATGCTACCTTCGGACATTACATCAACTATACAGGAATTCCGAATACAACAGCTTATGCTGATCCTTGCGATCCTGAAGGATTAACAGGATGGTCGGATCCCGAAGGACATGTTGCCGTTTTGAATCGCTTGCGTCAGAATCCTCAGTTCAACCAATTCTACATTTCACGAATGATCGATTTGTGGAATACAGTGTTTAGTTGTGATAATATGATTTCTCAACTTGACAGTATTCAAGCAACATTAACTCCGGAAATGACTGCACATGCAGCGCGTTGGAACGGAACGTTAACGGAATGGCAAAACAATATGGATACATTGCGCAACTTCATATTGACAAGATGTAATAATATGTCGACAGGCTTGATGAGTTGCTACAGCTTAACAGGTCCGTATAATATCACATTGAATGCTGATCCTGTAGGATCGGGAACAGTACGATTAAATACAATGGTGCATGATCAATTACCGTGGACAGGAACTTATTTCGGAGGGATGGATAATATTTTAGAAGCAACACCAATTGCTCCATATCTCTTTAAAAACTGGACATCACCATCGCAAGTATTTAATCCGAATGACAGTACAGCACTCGTAACTGTGAACTTAACAGCAGGCGATTCAATAACGGCACACTTCGATTATACAACGGCAGTTTTTCCTATAACAGGAGAAGCACCTGTTGCGAATATGTATCCAACAGTAGTAAGCGATCATACCGTTCTCGATTTTAGTCTTCAAGAACCATCACCTGTAACTATTCAATTGTTCGACATTAACGGAAAATTGATACAAACATTTGCCGACGGTCACTATATGCAAACCGGATTCCATTCAATGACATTAAATATTCCACAAGGAAGTATTCCTAACGGAATTTACATGATTAAATTCTCTGCAGGAAAAGCCAATAAATCATTTAAAATGGTTTACACGAATTAATTTATACTACAAAAATAAAAAGCCCTTATCACTTCAAAAGATAAGGGCTTTTTTGTAAATTATTGATTCGCACCCCGGGATTCGATCCGATCTGAAGTAAAAAAGAACCTCTTAATTTCTTAAATTCTCTAGAACCAATAGTGAGCATGTATAATCCTGCGGGAACAGAAGTGTTTTCGAGGCGGAGTAATGGATTTTTATAATCTCTATTCTCGTAATTGTTATCGTTGATTGCGATTTGGAACCAGGAGTAATTCTCGTCAGCTAAATTGAGGTCGTTGCGGCTATGTGTCCCTGTAGCCCTGAATAAAGCGATTTGCGCATCAAATCCTTTGGTAAGCTCATTCGTATGTAATGAATAATCTTCCGTTGCGATATTACCTTTATTGGGCGTTGTGAGGGGCGGTATTGGCGATAGAAGTCGTATCCCTAATTCGCTCAAAGAATCATCGAGAAAAAAATAAATAACATAGCGATCGGAATCATTAACCTGTTTTACAAATGCATTATGATTATCAATGAACTCGAAATAGCTTTGAGTATAATCGTATGGGGTGCCAATTAATTTATCTTTTGGTTTCGAGGCGCAAAAGGGCTCGGTACGTTGGGCCAAGGCGGTGCCTGCGAAAAACGATAATAGAAGCAAAAATGGCAAACGCATAGCGCAGGAAGAGGTTGATGAACAACCAAAAATACGGTATTCGAGAGAATAAATGGAGTAGAAAGGGAGTGTTGCGACAAGGGGAAATTGATTTTATAGACTATTAATCGGAATGAAATCATGTAAAAAAGTCGTTTTTTGGCGATGAGGAAAGTTTAAAGCAGCTATTTAATATGTTGTTAAACAGGTGATTGCGTTGTGTGATTAATTTATTTCTCAAAGTCTAAAATAAAAATCTCCCGAATTTTTTGGAAGTAAAAATCAAATAGCACTATATTTGCAGCCCCGAAAGGGAGAGTACAGCTAATAGACAATAAGAGTACAATATACTGTTGTGAAACGGTTCGGTAGTTCAGCTGGTTAGAATACATGCCTGTCACGCATGGGGTCGCGGGTTCGAGTCCCGTCCGGACCGCTAAAGAGGTTGCCTAATAGGCAGCCTCTTTGCATTTAAATATGTTTTTATGCATTACGTATACATTCTCTATTCAGAGAAAACAAAGAAATATTACGAATGCCAAACGGCAAATTTGCGAGATCGC
>JAKPPP010000351.1 GCA_029547265.1 Bacteroidota bacterium | reverse complement strand
GCGCTGGAAATTAACTTTATTGATTGCCGCCCTCCTAATCGGGATCGGGTCTTTATGGTACACCAATCAGTTAGTGCAAAAGTTAGCTACCGAAGAAAAAAAGAAAGTTGAGCTATGGGCGGAAGCAACGCGCCAGATTTCAGATATCAATACCGAACCCGGTGATATCAGCTTCGCACTTTCGGTACTAACGAATAATACAACCGTTCCGGTAATCCTTACTGATGAGAAGAAACAGATTATCTCGACGAGAAATTTGGATTCACTTTTATCCGACGACAGTAAATACTTGAACGAAGAGTTAGCAGAGATGGGTCAGCAACATGAACCTATCGAAATAGCATTCGCAGGCAACCAGAAAAATTTTATTTATTACAAGGACTCTCTTATCCTAACTCAGCTGCGATACTATCCGTATTTTCAGTTGATGGTTATCGGATTGTTTTTGATAGTATCCTACCTAGCATTTAGCTCATCACGCAAGGCTGAACAAAACCAAGTATGGGTTGGTATGGCGAAAGAAACGGCGCATCAACTAGGTACCCCACTTTCATCGTTGATGGCATGGCTTGAAATTATAAAGTTGAAGTCGCCGGGAGAAGAATATGTTATCGAGCTCGAAAAAGACATCAATCGTTTAAATACGATTACAGAGCGTTTCTCTAAAATAGGATCTGCACCTGCTTTGAAGAAAGAAAACCTCACTGAAGTACTAGAAAATTCAATCAGCTATATTAAAAGCAGGAGTTCATCGCGAGTAAACTTTTCACTCGAAAACGCACAAAGCTACAATGTTGAAGCTCCTCTTAATGTGGCATTATTTGAATGGGTATTAGAAAATATTTTCAAGAATGCTATTGATGCCATGAGTGGTGAAGGAAGTATTCAAATAAAGATTACCGATCAGCAACAGTTTGCGTATATCGATATTAGTGATACCGGAAAAGGTATTCAGAAGTCGAAATATAAAACTGTTTTTAAACCGGGATACACCTCGAAAAATCGTGGATGGGGATTAGGATTATCCCTCTCGAAACGAATTGTTGAAGAATATCACGCGGGACAAATTTTCGTTAAAAGCTCCGAGCTGAATAAAGGTACTACCTTTCGTATCGTGCTTAAAAAAGGAGCCTGATTTTACATATCATGGCCGGCATTTACCTACATATTCCTTTTTGCAGGCAAGCCTGTCATTATTGTGATTTTCACTTTAGCACTTCGCATAAAAACAAAGACGAATTTGTATTGTCGTTGTTAAAAGAAATTGAATTACGAAGAGATTATTTGCAAGGAGAAAAAATCGACACTATTTACTTCGGAGGAGGAACACCATCGTTATTATCTGCTGATGAAATCGCTCGTATAATAGATCGACTACAACAGTTTCATGATTTATCGGGAGTAAAAGAAGTAACCTTAGAAGCTAATCCCGATGACCTAACGGCGACGTATATACGAAAACTACGACATACTGCTGTGAATCGGCTAAGCATCGGAATTCAATCGTTTCGCGATGAAGATTTGAAGCTGATGAATAGGGCTCACGACAGCAAGCAAGCGCAGCGTTGTGTGCCTGAAGCTGCCGATATCGGATTTGAGAACATCACCATCGATTTAATTTACGGGATACCGGGATTGTCACAAAGTGATTGGCAACGTAACTTAGAAACAGCACTACAACTGCCAATCAATCACCTATCATCTTATTGTTTAACAGTAGAGCCAAAAACGGCATTAGCTTTTCAAGTAAACAAAGGAAAGGTGCCTGCGGTGAATGACGACGAAGCAGCCGATCAATTCGATTACTTAATATCATTTACCGAAGCGGCGGGGATGCCATGGTATGAAGTCTCGAACTTTGCAAAACCGGGATTTGAATCG
>JAKPPP010000350.1 GCA_029547265.1 Bacteroidota bacterium | reverse complement strand
CGAGAGTAAGTGATAACGTGCAATTGCTACGATGCTGATAAAAAGCCCAAGTAAAACAAATATTATTCTGTTCTCATATTTCGCAGACGTATATTTGATTTGGCTCATTATATCATTATTGTTTTGATATACTTACTTTCCAATACAAAACTTACTAAAGATATTCCCCAATAGATCGTCGGTATATATCTCTCCGGTGATATTGCCTAACTGATAAAGCGCTTCTTTTAATTCTAGTGCCAAAAAGTCGCTGGTTAAATTGTCGTTCATACCTTCAATCACTTTAGCGAGTGCTGTTTCTGCTTTCAAGAGCGACGCTGCGTGTCGTGCATTGGTGACTAATTGGTTTTCATTTTCTTTATTAGCTACGCCGGATTCAATAATCAACAGTTTCTTTAACTCTTCTAAATGTGTTTTGTTTTTGGCTGATATAAATATCGATGCCGGTAAATCGCGATAAGGGAGTAGAGCTTCGTTAGTAAATTGATCGGTTTTGTTTACAACAGTTATTATCGAAAGTGTACTGTTCGCCGATTTTAATTTTAATTCTTCTAACTCTGTAAATATTTCCTGAGGATTACTTTGACCGGGATCACAGAGGTATAATGCGATACTGGCTTTCTCGGCATGTAAATATGTTTTCTCGACTCCGATTTTTTCAATCGTGTCTGTGGTATGCCTTATCCCCGCAGTATCCATAAATCGAAATCGATACCCATCAATAATTAGCTGGTCTTCTACTACATCTCTGGTGGTTCCTGCAATTTCACTTACAATGGCTTTTTCCTCGTTCAATAGTGCATTTAGTAAAGTGCTTTTACCAACATTTGGTTTCCCGGCAATTACTACAGGAATTCCATTCTTCATGGCATTGCCGGTGTCGAAGCTGTTCCTAAGTGTTTTTACTTCTTTTAATAGGCCGTTAATTAAGGCTCTAAGTTGGTCTCTGTTCGCAAATTCAACATCTTCTTCAGCAAAGTCGAGTTCGAGTTCTATAAGCGACGCAAAGTCCATCAGTTGCTGCCTCAATGCTTGAATCGTACTGTTATATCCTCCACGTAATTGTTGTATGGCTGTGGTATGTGCACTCGCATGTTGCGACGAGATTAAATCCGCCACTGCTTCCGCTTGCGTTAAATCTAATTTTCCGTTTAGAAAGGCTCGCAGCGTAAATTCACCGGGTTCCGCTAATCTCGCTCCCGTCTGTTGTAAAACTTGTAATAGTTGCTGTTGAATATAAGTCGATCCGTGACAGCTTATTTCTGTAGTGTCTTCTCCGGTATACGACATCGGATTTTTAAAAACACTCAATAGTACTTCGTCTATGATTTTGTTGTCGAAAATAATATTCCCGAAGTGCAGTGTATGACTTTTTGCTGATTTGAAGTCTTTGGATTTCCCGCTCTTACTCTGAAAAATTTTATTGATGATGTCGAAGGTGTTTGCTCCGGAAATCCTTATCACGGCAATTGCTCCCATTCCTGGTGCAGTGGCTAACGCACAAATGGTATCGTTACGGTCGGGTAAATGCATACCCCAAAAATAGAGAATCCGTTGTGATGGTTAGTGCTTCACAACGGATTTCTCGGGGATTTATTTGGCTTTACTGTTTAATCAGTCTTATGCTATAGGGCTTGTTGTTAATACTTGCCCTTACTAAATAGATTCCGGGATTCAAAAGATTGCTTATTTCTGCTTGAAATACACCTGATTCATAGTTATTTCCTTGAGCAATAACTTGTACCAACGATCCTTTTGAGTCATATACTTCGCAGTTAATCTCGCTGTCTTCTAATAGAGCAATTTCTATTGTGCTATTAGAGTTTGTGGGATTCGGATATACTTTTATCGGATTCGCTAAATCAATACTTGTAATCAATGGCTCCTCAAATCCGGTTTTTAATATTGATGTGCCTAAATATTCTTTTCTGGCAATTATAATTGTTGTGCTTGCGTTAAATTTAACTGTTGCTCCTGCCGCATCTATTGTGCTAAGTGTGTTATTTGTATTCGGATGCTGAATCGACATAAATAAAAATTTATAGTCGGGTGAGAAGGTGATTCCTGTTGGTTCTCCTCCTAATGGAACTGTACCAAATATGGATACTTTAGGAGATGCTTGCGTATGTCCGTTTTTAACTACCCAGATGTAGTTTTTACCTCCATCTTGTAATACCCACAGATTTCCTTCTCCATCGAATGCTAAATTATCGTTCCCTATTCCCCATGCTTCAGATACTGTACCTGTTCCGTAGTTGATAGAATAGTTCATTGCTCCTACATAGGTAATGAAGTTTGCAACTTTAGTACCTAAATCATTAAAACGATAAATTCTTCCATATCCTTTCGATGAGAAGTATATATTTCCATCAGGACCATATTCTACATCTTCAATACCGTTAAATTGTGTTGCCCCAAGCGATATTGCCAGAGAATAAGTGCTGTTGCGATCTGCTTTTGTTGTATTGGGTATTTGAATCCAATTAGCGGTTGTTTTTGTTGGTGCACCTGAAACTAATATGCTGTCTAATTTCAGTACATATAATGTCCCTGCCGATAAATCTCTAACATTTGTAGCAACAAATTTATATAGACACCCGGTTACATCATCTTCTCCAAAATATACTGTTTTGGAATCCGGAGCTACTGTTGCATTCTCGTGTGCCATACGTCCCAACGCCCAAAGCTTTTCTTGCTTGCCATTACCATATTGCTTTATGGCTTTTGTGCTTGGATCAACTTCTACCAACCAACCAACATCTTGATAGCCATCAGCATTTATATCTCCGGTTGCTCTAGTTTCTTCACCACTAAGCGTTGTGCCCCATGGTGTAACTGCACCCGAGCAATTTTTTTCAAGTTTAACGACTTGTGATGTGTTAACATTTATTGCTTGTGATGATGATATTCCCCACAATTTTGATGTTGTATTATAATTTATCGCAAATTGTGATATTCCTCCGTTAGGAGTGGTCTCATGATTTACGTGTAAAAAACCATTCGTGCTTGAACCGCTTATTGGAATATAGCCCGTAAAGTCGGAACGAGCAGGGACTTTCCCTCCTGTTGTATAAGCTTGACTTTCTCTTGCAATCATTTGAAAAGTATGAGTTGGAGGGATAACTAATCCTTGGGTCTGATTGCTTGGTTGCAATGATGTAAATGTTCCTATAGTCGCGGTAACCGGTGGTGCAACAGGAGTTGCAGTTAGTTGTAAATCAAAACTTAAATCACTGCTTGTAGCGTTGCATTGATGAATTTCTACAGCAATATAATTAGTGCCATTTGCAAAATAAGATGGAAGCAAATTAATCGATTGCCATACTGTGCCGTTATCGCTTGCACAGCTGCTTGCATATGTGTTATAAGCTACAGTTCCTGTTGGCATATTTGTGCGAAATCGCTCAGCACCATTGATGTAAACGATGGCGCCATCGTCTCTTTTTATTTGTAATTTTAATGATGAGTAGCTTTGTCCCGGAGTAATAATGCTTACTGTTTTTCTAAAATAAGTTGTAACATATTTGTTACTTGAATTTGGACCATATGATACTATTGTTGACTCATCACCTTGCCCGAATCCTAACTCTGCATTTCCGGTTGCCCAAGTTCCATCATTAAAAGTACTTGCTTTCCATGACGATCCTTGGTTTGATCCGTTGTCAAGATATTTCCAACTCGATCCGGGTGCAACTAATGTTACATCAACTAAACTTTGAGCATCAACCGCACTTGCATATAAAAATATAACTGCTGCCAGTAATCTAATTTTCATCTTCTTCAATTTATTTCGACTTTATCAATGCAAGGTACGGGCAATAGTCTATATCTGTCAAGTATGTCTGTGTGATTATTGCCGAATCTGGAGTATTTGTGGGTGAATGAAATTTTTCAGTGTTTGATCGGGATTGCTTTTCTTTGTTGTATTAATGTATTGTCATTCTTACGCTTTTTAGCGTTTCAAATTCATCTCAATTAGTTTGAATAATAAATATTCAATAAAGCTTTATGTTCTTCTTGCTGTCAAAAATTCTGGATGTCATTATTTCACCCTTAGTGTGGATTATTTTCATTGGAATTTGGTCTTTTATCATCTTCTTTAAAAAACGTGAAATATCACGTAAGTTGCTGTTGTTTAATGTTTTGTCGCTTTTGTTTTTTACTAACCCTTTCATCGCTAATTCGTTGATGAAATCATGGGAAACTCCGGCATTAAGTGCGGCTTCAATTCAAAAACCTTATGATGTTGGAATTGTTTTGGGCGGTAGTATGCGTTATTTTGATAGGTCTACAAACCGTGTTGTTTACAGTAGTTCCGTTGATCGACTAATTCAAGCTCTTCAATTATATCATGATAAAAAGATCAACAAAATTTTGCTTTCCGGGGGATCAGGTTTTGTGAATTTTCAGGAGTGGAAGGAATCGGGATTGTTATCAGAGGTTTTATTGAAAAGTGGAGTGAAGCAAGAAGATATTATTCTTGAAAATAATAGTAGAAATACTGCAGAAAATGCTACGATGTCGGCCGATATTTTAAAGAAGTCTATTCCTAACGGACGCTTTCTTTTGATTACCTCTGCGTTTCATATGAAACGTTCGCTTTTATGTTTTAAGAAAGCTGGATTGCCCGTAGATCCTTTTCCGGTTGATGTTCGTTCCGGCGGCGATATTTATACCATTGATCGATTAATTCAACCCGATGCCGAAAATATCACTACCTGGGATATTATCATTCACGAATGGGTTGGTATTGTTATGTATAAATTGATGGGATATATCTGATAGAAATAAAAAAAGGCTCCTAAGAGCCTTTTTTTGTGAAGTATTCAACCAAATTAATCGAAATCCAATAATTCAATTAGGCGGTTAAAGTCGTCGTTGGAGAAGTAGTTGATTACTAATTGTCCGCTTCCGTTGTCTTTATGCTTAATCTCTACTTTTGTTTCATAGCGATGTGCTAGTCTTTCTTCTATATTTCTGATTTCAGTATACCAAATCGGACGTTTATCGTCTTTGCGATTTCCTTTTTTAGGAGATGCTGAACGTACTAAATCTTCCGTTTTACGTACGCTTAAATCGCCCGCCAGTATATCATTGAAAATTTGTAGTTGCATTGCAATATCATCAACTCCAAGGATAGCCCGAGCATGGCCCATAGTTATTCTTCCGTCGCGAATTGCAAATTGCACTTGTGGTGGTAATTTTAATAATCGTAAATAGTTGGTTACCGTTGAACGATCTTTCCCAACTCTTTCTCCTAATTGTTCTTGGGTTAAACTACATTCTTCAATGAGTCGTTGATAAGAGATTGAAATTTCTAACGCATTTAAATTTTCACGTTGAATATTTTCCACCAATGCCATTTCTAACATTGATTGATCATTTGCGGTACGTACATATGCCGGTACTGCTTCTAATCCTGCTATTCTCGATGCTTTAAAGCGACGTTCTCCACTAATAATTTGATAACGATCTTGACTAACTTTTCTTACAGTAATCGGCTGAATAATTCCCTGCTGACGGATAGAGTCGGCAAGTTCATTTAAAGCACCTTCGTCGAATTCGGTTCTTGGTTGAAAAGGGTTTGCTTCAATGTGATTTAAAGGGATCTGCGAAACGGCTCCCGCTACTACGCGAGAAATATCAGGCATTACCGCAGTTTCAGTTTTTGCAGGTGATGGAGCAGAGTTGTTCTCCGCACTTTCTGCAACACTGTCGCCTAATAACGCACTTAAGCCTTTCCCTAATCCTGATTTCTTTGTTGACATGCTGTACTTACTATTGATTTGTGAAGGGTAATTAGTTGTCGGATACTTTTAATTTATCCATCACTTTTTCGGTTAGGACTTTATCTTCTGCCGACATCCCTGTCATATTGTTTTTCTGAAGAATTTCACGAGCAAGATTTAAGTAGTTGATGGCTCCTTTGCTTGTTGCATCGTGCATAATAATACTCTCTCCAAAGCTCGGCGCTTCTCCTAATTTTGTGTTACGCTGAATAATGGTATCGAATACTAAATCTTGGAAGTGAGTTTTTACTTCTTCTACTACTTGATTCGATAAACGTAATCGCATATCATACATCGTTAATAGAATACCTTCAATTGCTAATTCGGGATTTAATCTGTTTTGCACGATTTTTATCGTGTTCAATAATTTTCCTAATCCTTCTAATGCGAAATATTCACATTGAACAGGAATGATTACCGAATCAGCTGCCGTTAGAGCATTGATGGTAATTAAACCTAGTGATGGAGAACAGTCAATGATAATAAAATCAAATTCATCTTTCACTTTTTCTAATACCAATTTCATCATGCGCTCGCGATTTGCTAACTGAATCATTTCGATTTCAGCTCCTACTAAATCGATGTGAGAGGGTAGAAGGTATAGATTTGGTGTCTTGGTATCTAATATGATGTCTCTCGGCTCTACTTCGTTAATGATACATTCGTAGATCGAGGTCTTTACTGTACGGGGATCGAATCCTACGCCCGATGTGGCATTGGCCTGTGGATCGGCATCTACCAGCAAAGTTTTGAATTCTAAAACCGCCAGACTCGCTGCCAGGTTGATAGCTGTGGTTGTTTTGCCAACACCACCTTTTTGATTTGCTATTGCTATTATTTTTGCCATCTGATGTAAAGCTTAAAATGATTCGTATAATTCGCTGGACTATAAACTCTTACTTTCCCCGATTTTCATCAGAGTTAACTCTTTTCCCGCTACATTGAACTTCTCTGTAGCTTCTTTATGGTCAATTTTTATGTAACCGAATGTATCGTAATGCATTCCAATTATCTTTTCGCATTTGATGAAATCAGCAGCAATAATCGCATTGTCGATTCCCATTGTGAAGTTATTTCCTATCGGTAAAAATGCTACATCAATCTGCTTGTAATCGCCTATTAACTTCATGTCATATGTTAATGCAGTGTCGCCGGCATAGTACAAATTTCCTTCGTCAGTTTCTAATAAGAAGCCCATCGGATTCCCACCGTAACTGCCGTCAGGTAATGTACTGCTGTGAACCGCCACAACGCATTTTACTTTTCCGAATTCGAAGAACCAATGCCCGCCAATATTCATCGGATGTACATTACTAACTCCTTGCTTATTTAACCACTCCGTTATTTCGTAGTTGGAAACAACTGTAGCTCCCGAGTTTTTCGCTATTCTAACAGCATCCGCAATATGATCGCTATGTCCATGAGAAATTAAAATAAAATCAGGTTTAATTGATTCTATATCAATGTCTTTTGCAAGTTCATTCGGAGTAATAAATGGGTCAAATAATATCGTTTTGCCTTTGATTTCTACTGCAAAACAGGAATGTCCGTAATAAGTAATTTTCATTTTTCTCGACTAAATTTCGCCACTCAACAAAGATAAGAAACAGAGTTGGCTATATCTACTAAAATTAATGGCAGTTGTCCAAAACAATGAACACAACTAACTTAACTTATTAACAAAAAAGCAAAGTCATTTATTGGATTTTATCGCATTTTGTAATGATTTGCTAATCATGTTGTTGTGTTACGATCTCACATTTTCATCATTTTCGTGGTTAACTTTTGCAGCTTTCTTTTTGTTTAAAGTTCCTAACCAAATCAGGCTATTTATTTGTTGTCCTAAAATAAAAAAGGCCGCCTTATTCAGACAGCCTTTCTCTTCATTTATATTTGATTAATCTTGTTTCTCTATTCTAAGTCGTTTAATCAGATTTGTACTTTGATCTCTGATTTCCATTAAATAGACTCCTGCAGGTAATGTCCTCATATCGAACTGATTATTAAATTGTTCGCTTCTGATTTTCATTCCTAACATATTGAAAAGGTGAATGCTGGATGCTTCTACATCTTCATTTACATCTATTGTTAAATAGTCTTTTGTAGGATTAGGATAAGCAACTACATCTTCGCTTTGTAAAAAGTCGCCCATTCTGCATAATGATGTAACTTGAATGCTTGGCGTACTTTTAATACAGCCTTTTACTAAGTCAGTAACCGTTGCTTTGAAGTACCCTTTTTTGTTGGTGGTATAAGTTAATCCCGTAGCTCCCTGAATTAATACTCCGTTTTTAAACCATTGTACATCAGGTTGAGTTGAGTTCGTACTTACTGTAAATGTCACTGTTCCGGCATCACATGGAGCTGCTGTCAATCCTGCTGTTAATGAATAATAGGTAACTTTTACTCCCGAACTGTTTCTTGAGCATGATGTTGTATTATCAGTAACTACGAGCTTGTAATTTCCAGCTTGCTTAGCTTGCAAATCTGGATTTGTAGCACCCGGTATCGCTACGTTATTTCTCGACCATTGATAAGTTGGTAAAGAGGCATTCGTTACACTCGATATCGCTACTGAGTCTCCACTACAGATGATCGAACTTCCGGATAATGACACGTTTAATGTTGGTGGGTAGTACTTCGTTACCGGTATGATATTGCTGTTGAATGTTCCGCAGATATTCGTGGTTTCGCACCAGTAATTTCCACCTGTTGATGCTGTGTATATTTGTCCCGTCGCTCCGCTAATAGCGAAACTATATCGATACCATTGATGCGAAGTGCCCGGCATCGATTTTAAATTGATTGTAAAAGGATTGCAAATAACATTTGTTGACGACGTAATTGAATCTGGTCTTGCAATTACTGTAATGTAAACACTGTCTGTGCAGATACTCGTTCCTTTGTCTAAAGATAACCCGATATACCCGCTTTGGGTAGGTGTTACCGTTATTGATGTGCCTGTTTCTCCTGTCGACCATAATATTGATCCTTCAATTATCGGTAAATCTGGATTTACTTCGAAGGTTATTGATGTCCCTTCGCAAATCGACATTCCTCTTGGCACAAAAAGAGTATCAGGACATTGTGCATTTGCTGTGTTTAAACTACCGATGGCAGCTAAAAAAATCGTTAGAATGATGCCTTTAACAAAGGAAAGACCTGGGTGGTTTTGTTTCATGGTTTTTGAAATTAAGATCCCTACGGGAAAATCCCGATTTTTGAGTTAGTACGCCAAAAGCGCCTCTTAGTTTCAAAAGTAATTACTAAAGTGGTGATTATTAACGAATCAGCGAAAAATATCCTTTTTTCTTAGTATCTACCCAATGTCCGTTGTCGTAGCCCTTATAGCTTAGGATATAAATGTATAATCCCGAAGGCGATTTCGATCCCTTAAATGTACCATCCCAGGCTTCATCAGGGCTAGCAGCTGAAAATACATGCTCCCCAAATCTATTGTAAATATCGAAAGTCGCTTCGAAATCTGTACAGTTATATTTGTAATTGAAAACGTCGTTTTTATTGTCGCTGTTTGGTGTGAATGCCTCAGGTATATAGACTAAACAGTTACATACTTCAAAAATTACTTCAACCGAATCTGCGTCAGTTCCACATTGGTTGGTTGCCGTTACATAATAATTTCCCGGACTTTTCGGCTCATAGGTTACATTAGTGCTTCCATCTTGCCATTCATAGGTTGCCCCGTAGTTATATGCATCGTAAAGCAATGGTTGACCATAGCAGAGTAGAGTGTCTTCTCCAAGATCTACTATTGGTTGATCTTGTTGGTCGATCACTATTGTGTCGGATTTAGAGCAAGTTCCTATTGTTACGTTTACCACATATGTACCCGGATCAAAAATGATCATGGATGAGTTAGTCGTACCATCTTGCCAGATGTAAGTCGCATTTGGGTTTGTTGCGTCTAGATATAATGGTATTCCTTTACATATCGTTGTATCTACACCTAAGTTAACCACTGGTACTGGATCAAATGTTAAATCCACATTATCGGTTCCCATACATCCGTCAACTGTTACTTCTACAATATAGGTTCCTGTTGAATAAGCATGATATACTGAATCGGTACTTCCATCTTGCCAGAAATATGTGGCATTCGGTTCTGATGCATCTAACAAAATCGTGTCGCCTTCACAGTAAATTGAATTAGCTCCTAAGTTTGGTACAGGTAACGCAATCCATGTTACATCAACAGTATCTTTTCCTACGCATCCCGTTAAATCGGTAACTGTGACAATAACTTGTTCAGTTGTATCTGCAACATAGTTGGATGCTGTTGATCCGTCTTGCCATAATAACGTCGCTCCTGCACTAAATGTCCCCGGATTTAATAGTTGAGTATTTCCTTCACAGATCGAAAAGTTGCTTCCTAGAATCGGAGTAGGAGATGCCGCAATTTGAATTGTTCGGCGAACCGTATCCGTTAGTAACGATTGGTAAGCGATAAGTTCTACCGTATATGTTCCTGCAGCTGAGAATTGATGTATAGGATTAAATAAAGTACTTGTATCATTTGCTCCCGTCGATGGATCGTTGAAGTTCCAAATTACTGAATCCGGATTGGGATTCGGAAGTGTTAGCGTAAATTGTGTATTGCCGCCGGAACAGGTATCCGCATAAGTGAAATCAGCTACTAAGAAAAAACTTTGTAAAAAGTTTGGTAAGCCATACTGTGAGGTTTTACCACCAAGGAAAATACCATTGGGTATAAAACCTGCCGCCGTTCCCGCCAAATCAGGTGTTGGAATAATTCCTAAACTTGTTGATTGAAACTGGCAGACATATATTTTATTATCAGGCCCTCTTTGTAAGGCTCCTATCAAACCGCTAAAAGTGCCAATTACTGTTGCTGATGCAATCACTGCTGCAGAACTTCCTGCTTTCGCATCATATTGCGTAATAGTACCGGGATTAGAGGTTGCCGAAACGTATAAATACTTGCTGTTAGGTGAAAATTCTACTCCATAAACTTGAGTAGTAGCTGTTAAGGTTATTGGATTGCTAACCGTTCCATTGATATTGTCGAAATCGAATAGTTCTGTTTTTAATCCCCCGCGAATAGCACATGCCAACTTTTGAGCATCTTGGCTGGCTTTCATATAGCCGTGAGCAAAGGTGAATGTACCACCATGTATACTTCCTACATTACTGGTTATAGGTGTTGTGTTTACCCCTGCCGGTGTTATCTTAAATACATGAAATGCATCACTGTTCCAGCCATGAACTACTACCCAAACATCAATATTATTGGCTCTTTTGATGGCAGTTAATTTCTCTGTTACAGGAGTTATTAACTGCACATTTTTTACTGTTACATCTCCTAAACCTCCGTTCAAGCTCATATCCACTTCTGAATAACATAGCCCGCGAGCTCCTCCATTTGTATCAACTGTAAATATGTAGTACTTGTTTAAGTTCTGTGGAGCGGGTACAATGATGGCTGTCTGGGTTGCGGCTCCATCTCCATTGAGGGCATTTCCTGATGGCATGGCTGTGTGATTTTTGTTCCATACCATATTCCCGTTGGTGTAAAATAATAAATTCCCCGCAGTATCTGAAATGGTAGCACATCCTTCAAAAGCATTCATTGCGCTGTTAGTGAGAGGAGTAGGTGGAGTGGTGGCGAAATTTAACCCTGCCATATTCCCGAAATACCAATTCGTTTCCTGTCCCTGGCTATAGCCGGAAATGAAGATGAACTGAAGGATGATTATCGCTAGTAGGGTTCTGCTATATTGTCGCACCTTACAAAAATCAAAAAAAATCGTGCCATTTACAAACTTTAACCCGCAATAATCAAAAAACAAACAGTTACTTTTGGGCTGACTTATTTGAAAATCCATACTATGAAGTTTAAATTCCATTGGTTATTGATGCTGACCCTGCTGATCAGCATACAGGTATCCGCTCAGAAAACGTTGAAATATGATACGATTCCCGGCGATCCGCTTAAAGCACGAATCTATACCCTCGACAACGGTTTGAAGGTCTATCTTTCGGTTTACAAAGATGCTCCTCGCTTTCAGTCTATGATTGGCGTGAAAGCAGGAAGTAAAAATGATCCGGCCGATCACACAGGCTTAGCACATTATCTTGAGCATATGTTGTTTAAGGGAACTGATAAGTACGGAACGCAAGATTTTGCTAAGGAGGCTCCTTTATTGGATAGTATTTTTAATCTCTATGAGGTTTATGGCCAAACGAAAGATAGTGCTGCACGTGCATCTATTTATCATAAAATCGATTCTGTTTCAGGTGTTGCTGCTAATTATGCAATCCCGAATGAGTTCGACAAAATGATGGCTGCGCTCGGAGTAAACGGTGTTAACGCTTATACTTCTAATGAACAAACAGTTTATGTGAATAATGTTCCTTCTAATCAATTGGAGAATTTCTTTAATGTGGAGGCTGAACGTTTTCGTAATCCGCAAATGCGTTTGTTTCATACTGAATTAGAGGCTGTTTACGAGGAGAAAAACCGCGGACTCGATAACGATGGACGTAAAGCATATGAAGCAATGTATGCGGGATTATTCCCTACTCATCCTTACGGAACACAAACTACTATCGGTACTGTTGAACACTTGAAAAATCCTTCTTTGAAGGAGATTAAAAAATTCCTTCAAACGTATTATGTACCGAATAATATGGTTATTGCTTTGAGTGGTGATTTTAATCCCGATGAGGCTATAAAAATTATTGCTGAGCGCTTCGGTAAAATGTCTGCTAAAGAAATTCCTTCTTTTAATTCTCCTCAAGAGAAGTTGATCAAATCACCTGTGGTGAAAGATGTATACGGACCGGATGCTGAAAGTGTAATGATCGGATTCCGTTTTGGTGGTGCGAATTCTGCTGATGCAGATATATTAACCATGGTGGATATGATTTTGTCGAACGGTCAAGCCGGATTACTCGATTTAAATATCAATAATTCTCAAAAAGCCTTAGGAGCATCAAGTACAACGGATATCATGAAGGATTATTCAATGCATTTGTTGTCGGCACGTCCTCGAGAAGGACAAACTTTGGAAGAATTGCGTGATTTATTGTTGAAGCAAATCGCTGAAATTAAAATGGGTAACTTCCCTGATTGGTTGATTCCTGCTATCGTTACTAATATGAAACTCGATCAAGCACGTCGTTATGAAGATAATTCAAATCGTACTTCTGAAATGATCGATGCAGAAATTACCGGTGTACCTTATAAAGATGTTGTAAATCGTCTCGATCGTTTGTCGAAAATCAACAAAGCTCAAGTTGTTCAATTTGTACGCGATTGGTATGGTGATAATTATGTTATTGTTTATAAAAGAACAGGTGAAGATAAAAATGTGGTGAAGGTGAATAAGCCTGCCATCACTCCGGTGAAGATGAATAGCGATAAGCAAAGTGAGTTTTTAAAGAATATCACCACTGTAAAAGCTCCTGCAATTTCACCTTCATTTGTTGATTTCTCTAAGGCAATTACTACTACAAAGTTAAAGAGTGGAATCCCGGTTTATTCTGTAGTGAATAAAGAAAATGCTGTATTCGATTTATCATACACTATTCCCGTAGGAACAAACGTGGATCCTCGTTGGTCGGTAATTACTGATTACTTCAAATATTTAGGAACTTCTAAATACAGCAGTTCTCAAATTAAAGAGGAGTTTTATAAAATTGGATGCGATTTTAGTGCTCGTTCTTCTGAAGATGAAGTAACAATTGATGTAAATGGTATTCAAGAGAATTTCACTCAAGCCGTAATTCTTATCGAGAGTTTATTGTCTGACCCAAAAGCCGATGATGAGTCGTTCGCTAATTTAACTGACGATATCTTAAAACGTCGCGAGAATGCAAAATTGAATAAGAATGTTATCCTAAGCTATATGCAGAGTTATGCTAAGTTCGGTGCTCATTCTCCTGCTACTAATATCGTTTCTGAAGAGCAATTGAAATCTTTAAAGGCGCAAGACTTAATGGTGATGCTTCGCAACTTAACCGGTTATATGCACCGTATCGATTATTATGGTCCGCAACAACCTGCTACGCTTGCCGGAATCCTAGACAAATACCACAAAACGCCTCGCGGATTCCAAGCTGCTCCGCCTAAAGTTAAATTCCCTGAATTATCTACCGATTCAGCTAAAGTATTTGTAGTTGATTATGAAATGAAGCAAGCCGAAATGGTATTCTTATCTAAAGGTGCGGCTTTCGATCGTGCTTTATTACCAAAGATTTTCTTGTACAACCGTTATTTCGCTGGTGGCATGGCTTCTCCGGTTTTCCAAACTTTACGTGAGAGTAAAGCTTTAGCTTATGCTGTTTCTTCTCGTTATGCAACGCCTTCTATTAAAGAACGTTCTTCATACAATACTGCTTATATCGGAACGCAAGTGGATAAATTACCCGAGGCTTCTGCCGGTATGATGGAGTTATTACGTGATATGCCTTTGAATGAAAAAGGATTTGCGAATGCTAAAGATGGTGCCGTTCAGCAAATTGAAACCGGACGAATTACTAAAGATGCAATCCTTTCTACTTTTCATTCGAATGAGAAGTTAGGTATGGCTGATGATTATAGAAAAGATATCTATTCAGCATTACCTTCTTTGTCGTTGAAAGAGGTAAATGAATTCCAGCAACAGTATGTGAAACCACTTCAATATACTATTGTTGTGTTGGGTAAGAAAGATAAACTGGATATGAATGTATTGTCGAAATATGGTCCTGTTAAGGTGCTAACCTTACAAGATATTTTCGGATACTAATCAACGTTAGTGTAAAAAGAAAGTCCCGGAGTTTTTACTTCGGGACTTTCTTTTTTAATTACCTGCTGCCTTTTTCTTGGCTTGCTTTCTAAAGTATTTTCTGAAAAGGAAATTACTTTGTAAAGCTTTCATGTTTTCATCGAGTGTAGCAGTGCTGCTGTTCATATTATGAATCATCGATCTCATGTCGTTAGCCATCGCCGTATCTCTCGCTAAAACTCCTAATGGACCAGGAGTGATGTTGAGGTCTTTCATAAATTCATGCATGTGATGTAAAGCAAGTTTTGCAGTATCAGAAGATTCTCTTAAGTTCTTTAACAGTGTTTCAAACTCAACAGCTGTATGTTCATCTGAAACAATTTTTCCGACAGCTCCTTTACCGCTTTTTATATCCTTTATCATCGATTCAACATCTGATGCTACTGTGGTAGCATTCGCAGTCATTGTTTCTAAATGTCGAATTGATGTTCTGATTTGTTGAGTTGCACCGGTATCAGCTAATAAATCCCATAGCGCGTGACTTTCATTGATACGCTTGGTGATTTGCTTTAGATCATGGGTAATGTCTAATACATTATTATTCGTATTGCTGAGTGTGCGCATCATTGCATCCGTTGCTACAGGAGCTAGTGAGTAAATAGTATCGTTTTCTGCAACTTGAGCTGAGCCTGGTTCTCCCGGTAAAATGTTGATGAGTTTGTTTCCCATCAATCCGTCAGATCCGATATCGGCAATCGATGTTTTGCGTATAAACTTAACCGATTCCTTGTCGACTAATAAAGTTGCTACTACTAAGCTATCGCTGATAATATCGATCTTTTCAATTGTACCGATAGTGATTCCTGCAAACCGTATGTTGTTTCCGTTTCTTAGTCCGTCAACATTTTTAAATACTGCATTTAATTTCACTGAATCGTTAAACAAATGTTGTTTGCTGCCAATCAGGTATAAAGCAAGTATAAGCAATGCTGTACCGATGGTGACAAACAGGCCGAGCTTGATATTGTTTGTTGTTTTTGTCATTGT
>JAKPPP010000157.1 GCA_029547265.1 Bacteroidota bacterium | reverse complement strand
AAAATCGTTAAATAACGGGGCTAAATTAACACTATATCCACCCAAATCCCATCATCTTCACTCAAAGATGACACGTTCGGCGAGGAATGAACCCCCGTTTTCACTTCGAAATGACACGATTGACCTGTTGTGACCTGTCATCTTGGAGTGAAGAAAGCAGGTTCGTCGCAAAAAGTCATGGTTTCTACATTGCAGATTACATGTTTTAGCCAAAAAATACCTATAGCATGTTAATAGAAAAGGCAATTTGGCTCGAAAATGTACCTTTCAGAAGTATAGACGAGGCAATCGGCGGACAAAATTGCTCCGTCTACTTTGTAGAAAGTATGATCGTCGGACAAAGTTGTACTTTCTGCACTTCAATATTGGGCAATTTGGCGCCGAATCCCTATAGAATGTTAACAAAATTGGGCATTTTCATTCACATTTGCGAAATCTACAAAGTAGATATAACATTCTTTAAGTCGAACGTGTTTTCTACTTTGTAGAAAACAGGTCCGTCCGAGTCAAACGCGTTTTCTACATTTCTGACGGGGCAATTTTGTTGCCGAATCGATGAATTTTTGCTTCAGAAACATACAAATAATCTGCTGATATACATATATTAATGTCATGCCGAAAGCTTATGAAAGGAATTTGCCCAATTTTATTAACAAAACATCACAATTACGAATGTGAAAGGATGTGAACATGACTGGAGGTTGGAGTTTGCGGGATGGAGGTTGGAATTAGTCGATAATTTACCAATTCGACGATTTATTGATTTACCGATGAATTCTATATGCAACTAGCCGGGCAGCACAGGGGTTATGATATTTCTCTACTTCTGACTTCTTCACTTCTTTCTTAAATTCTCAATTATCAATTATCAATTACATCATAACACCTCCCCGCCTTCGGCGGTACCCCTCTTATCTTAAGAGAAGAGTAGTTTTGGGGAATATTTGGGCGTGGGTGAGAAAATTCAGAAAAAACAGTTCACGCAGATATTCGCAGATTGAAATCGCAGATGGGCGCA
>JAKPPP010000155.1 GCA_029547265.1 Bacteroidota bacterium | reverse complement strand
GAGAAAGCTTGGCACGTTTGGCATCATGCAACATTTATGATTGTACGTCAAAATAGCCAATACCGAGTAAACCTATATTACATGAACGGATATTATATTCAACTATGGTATCATGTGAAAAGAAATAGAATAGATAAAATTGCGGCAACACCTTCTCCGCGTGTTATGGATCCATATTTGAAGCTCATACGCATTGAAGATTTACTTACGAATTAGTTCCCTTCATTTATACCAACAAAAAATCCCGTGGCTAACCAACGGGATTTTTTATTTTATGTAATTAAAATTTACAAAGGAATATTCGCATGTTTTTTCCTTGGTAATTTCACTGCTTTATTTTCAAGCATTTTGAATGCTCTTATAAGTTTTTGTCGAGTTACTTCCGGCTTAATAACTTCATCGATATAACCTCGCTCTGCTGCACGATAAGGATTTGCAAAGTGATTTACATATTCATCTTCTTTTTCTTTCAATTTCGCAGCAGGATCTTCTGCTTTTGAAATTTCTGATTTAAAGATAATTTCTGCAGCACCACGTGCACCCATTACTGCAATTTCAGCAGTTGGCCATGCATAGTTCATGTCGGCACCGATATGCTTAGAGTTCATTACATCATAAGCACCACCATAAGCTTTTCTTGTAATTACGGTGATACGAGGAACAGTAGCTTCGCTGAATGCAAATAATAATTTAGCACCATTGGTAATGATACCGTGCCATTCTTGATCAGTTCCCGGTAAGAAGCCCGGTACGTCTTCAAATACTAATAATGGAATATTGAAACAGTCGCAGAAACGTACGAAGCGTGCTGCTTTAACAGATGAATTAATGTCTAACACTCCGGCTAAGAATGCAGGTTGATTAGCAACAATTCCGATCGATTTTCCGGCGAGACGTGCAAAGCCTACAACAATATTCTCTGCATAGTTTTTATGTACTTCAAAGAATCCTTCTCCGTCATCATCTATAACTGAATCGATTACTTCTCTGATATCATAAGGCTGATTCGGATTTTCAGGAATAATATTGTTTAATGCAGGACGAAGTTCATCGCTTTCTTCATATGGTACAGAAGGAGCATCTTCTTCGCAATTCGAAGGAACATAACTTAATAGTCGTTTGATATTTTTGATACATTCAATTTCATTTGCGCAAGAGAAATGTGTTACTCCCGATTTTGCACTATGTGCTGATGCACCGCCTAATTCTTCACTGGTAACTTCTTCATGAGTTACTGTTTTTACTACGTTAGGTCCGGTAACAAACATGTAACTGGTGTTTTCTACCATCATGATGAAATCCGTTATTGCAGGAGAATAAACTGCTCCACCTGCGCATGGTCCCATAATCGCACTAATCTGAGGAATTACTCCTGAAGCCAATGTGTTTCTATAAAATATATCCGCATAACCACCAAGAGAAACAACTCCCTCTTGAATCCTAGCTCCACCCGAATCATTTAATCCGATAACAGGAACACCATTCTGCATGGCTAAATCCATGATACGGCAAATTTTTTCGGCATGAGATTCACTTAATGATCCTCCGAAAACAGTAAAATCTTGAGCGAATACATAAACGGGTCTGCCGTTAATTGTACCGTAACCTGTTACCACACCATCGCCAAGGTATTTTTCACGCTCTAAGCCGAACTCTGTGGAGCGATGGGTAACAAACATGCCGATTTCTTCAAACGATCCTTCATCCATTAAAAAATGCAAACGCTCACGAGCTGTTAATTTGCCCTTTTTGTGTTGCGATGCTATACGAGCTTCTCCACCTCCTAATAATGCTTCGGAAATGTTATTATCCAACGTTTCGATTTTCTTCGACATACGGTTACGAATTTAAATTGCAGAGCAAAAGTAGTTGAAAATGCTATTTCCACAGATCCAAACGTGAATTATTGAACTACAATAAAAAAACGCCTCTGCGCAGGGCAAAGGCGTTTACCTTAATACTTAATAACAAGTGTATAATTACCAGTTAACTAGACTAATTCCAACCGTAAATGGATGTAGTTCAGGACCCCTATTGTTTTTGAAAAGCTCTGTAACAGCATAAGAAGCATAAACCGTTGCAAATGAATATCCGATGCGTAATGTTAAATCGGTACGAAAAGGTTCAATGTTATATTCATCGCGACGCTTCGTTTTTTCGCGATCACCTTCATCGTTGTAAACTAATTTTAAATGCGAATTGAATTTGTAAGATACCAATGCTCCTGCAGCCACATGGAATGAATTATGATCGTATTTGCTGCTGTTAAATTGAAGCAATAATGGCACTGTAAAATAATTAACTGCTAATTTATTTTTTTCGTACACAATTTTCTCGTTTGATTTATTGTAGTCGAGTGCTGCATATACCATGTTTGTATCTGCACGAAGAGTTTTGTCGCTGCTGAAACGATAGTTATTTAAAGTTAATCCGATACCGGTAGTAAACATTATGTAACGTTTATAGATTTTGAAATCGTGGTAATACAGATTTAAGTTAACGTTTAATGATTTTCCACTATTTAACTCGAGATAATCATATGCGTCCGGAAGATTTGTACTGAAGTTATTTCCAACTAATAATTGGTTGAATCCTAAGTCTAATCCTCCCCAATGAGAACGAGCCTTTCTATGTTTCGATACATGCACTTCAGTAACATCACTGCTATCATTATCACCTGCAGAAGCGCCAACCTCATCGTTGTCATCTCCAATAACAACTTTTAAATCATGTTGATGCCCTTGCTCAAAAGTTCCGTATTTACCGATGCCGGAAATATTTGTTTTGATTTTTGCAGGCTCTGCTTTATAATAAAAAGAAGCAGTTCCGCTGATACTTAGATTTAATTCGTCTTTCACATCCATATATGTTTTACCAACTCCGCTTATTGAAACATCTGCTTTATTTACAACTAAATTCTCCGCATAAATTTTGCTAGATCCGGAAACAGAAAGGTTAAATTCATTCGCAGTTCCTGATAGTGTAAGTTTACCAATCCCAGAAACTTTAGCTTGTATTTTTTTCGCGTTAATTGCCATTCCAACCTTCCCGTTACCACTGATATGAAACATTATATCATCTGTAGTGAACGTGCTGTCTGAACTAACAACAGCAGTTCCTCCGATATAAATTTCATCTAACGATGGAGTGGTAATAGTAACTGAAGAAGGAACTCCAGAAATGCTTAAAACTTGATCATTTATTTTAGTATAAACTTTAGAAGGATCATTTGCGTTTTCAATAACAATTTTTTGTGAAGGACCATTTACTAATCTCAAACGAGTATTTCCAAGTAATGAAACTTTATTGAATGACGATAGTTCCCTAGTCTCAGAAGTTTGTGCATTAACAATAGATGCTGATAGCATAACTAAAGTCAATAATAGC
>JAKPPP010000147.1 GCA_029547265.1 Bacteroidota bacterium | reverse complement strand
TACTGCATATTTAAAGATGTCAAAGGGAATTTGTATTTCGGCACTCAGTCTATGGGTGTATGCCGATTAGATGCAGGAGTAGCTCGAAATAACAATAAAATGAACTCCTTTTCTTGGTATATTGACAAAGGGTTAGCCGGATCGGCTGTCCGCGCTATTTTTGTGGATAAAGCAGGTAACGGCTGGTTCGGAAACAATGGCGAAGGATTATTTCGATTAGATGAAACCCAAAACAAATTCAATAGTGATGAACGCGCCATTCGAAATTTAACCCGAGAAAATAAGTTAAGCAATCCTGATTTTATTGAGAAAAGTAGGGTATCTGATGTACCTGGTACAATGGCGCGAGTGTGGTCGATTTGTGAAGATAATGCCTCACGATTATGGGTCGCTACTATCGATGCCGGCGTGTGGCGTTATGATCCTTATGAAGGAACAGGGAATACACTAATTAATTATACTACTTTAAACGGATTACCGTCTCTATCTGTAAATGTTATTTACAAAGACAATAATGGTGACCTCCTTTTCGGTACAAGCGGTAAAGGGGTTTATAAGTGTGAAGGAGATAAATTCATCTTATTTAAATAATTAAAATCTTAACGTTATTATCTTTGCTTTCGAAAAAAACATTTCAGTTTAATAATGGCGAATAAAACATCACAACACATTCTAAGTACTTCCGCTAACCTGCTCGGATTCTGCTTGTTTGTAATAACTTCCTTCCATATAGCTAACTATTCAGAAGCAAGTATTGTTGATGAACTTACTTCTGTAATAGCCATGTTATTGGTTTTTTCTTGCTTGTTTTCATTTGTGTCAATTCGCACACAACGCCCAAATATTGAACGTATACTCGAAAATACAGCCGACTATTTATTTTTCAGTTCTTTGGTTGGTCTACTCATAATAATTGCATTGATTGCTTTTAATTTTATTAAATAAGTCTACGAGAATAAAATCAATTTCTATTTCTTTCCAATTTGTCGCATTCAACCATCACAATTGTCGCAAAATTTCATATTCCGGTAACAGTTTGTTTCTAATTTAGCAATGCAATCAAAATTGATTTTGCAGTAACGTTAACTGATATTCGTTATTCTAAACTACCATTCTACCATGAATACTATTGGCTATTTCGAAATTCAATCATCATCGCCGCAGCGAGAAGTTGATTTTTACAGGAATATTTTCGGATGGAAATATTTTAGAGAAGAACATATGCCAATTGAATACTATCGAATCGAAACTAATACTATCAATGGCGGATTACTAAAGCGCCCTGCAAATATTCCTTCCCCTAAACAAGGGACAAATGCTTTCGTTTGTTCTATCGAAGTGGATAATTTTGATGAAATGAGCACGCGCATCCTTAAAAACGGTGGACAAATTGCTCTTCCCAAATTTGCTATCCAAGGTAGGTGCTGGCAAGGCTATTTCATCGACTTGGATAACAATACTTTCGGCATTTTCGAAGTGGATTCAAACGCAAAATAAGGCCATTTATTTGCCTTTAGAGCAAAGATCTCTAATTATAAGCAATACTTGCCCCAAGCCGGACATTTCGCTGCCTTAAGGCCTGCAAAGGCTTAAACGGGCCATATGTTTCTGGGCCAAGCAATTTCCGAAGTAACTTAGGAAGTACTAATACCCGTTTCCTTTTCTTAAATCTCCCATTGCAAAACAAATTTTTCATGATGCATTCATGAAGTGATTTTTTATTTTTATTTTGCAGTACACTTTCATGCCAAAATGAAGAAACTGTTTCTATTTGTTGCCTTTTTCTTTTTTGCAAATTCTTCGTTTGCACAATGGACAACTGTGTGTAATACCGGCAATGGTTTTGTCGATAATTTCGAGAATTACGGTTCCGATTTATTCGCTACGGGATTCTTTCATTCCCTCTGTGGAACAAGTTGTAACTACGTTGCGCGATTCGATGGCACTTCATGGCATGCTGCAGGCAATGGATTCCCTCATGCTGGTCACCATCTGAAAAATATTGATAACGACCTTTATGGTGTCGCCTATCAACCGAATGTCGATTCAAATTGGGTCTACAAATGGGATGGTAACAACTTTAATAAATTCGGAGTAGGCGTTTATCTAACAACAGCTGTCCCGGGATTTTCTCAAACTGCAAACTTGTATAACATCATTAAATACAATAATGAAATCGTTGCATGTGGTGAGTTTGATAGAGTAGGGTCAAAACAAATTAGCGGTATCATGAAATGGAACGGAGCAGAATGGGATTCCTTGGGTTCAGGATTATCCGGTAGCATTAACGGTACCGCTCCTGTTATGTATCCTCATGATATGTGCGTATATGGAAATGATTTAATCGTAGCCGGAAATTTTTCAACTGCAGGCGGACAAACAGTAAACGGAATTGCTCGATGGGATAGTTCTAATTGGTATCCTCTCGGCTCGGGATTTAACAGCACTGTTTATAGTGTTTGTGTTTATAATGGTGTGCTATATGCCGGAGGGGATTTTACTTTTTCAGGCAATATCCCATTGCATTTCATTGCTGCATGGAACGGAACTACTTGGCAAAGCACAGGCTTTAGCTTATATTATCAGAGTCCGTTGAATTATTCTTTCATTCATACCATGAAAGTCATCAATGGTAAATTAGTCATAGGCGGCGGTTTCGATAGAGCACTTTCAGGTTCCACCTTATTGCAATGTACAGGCATTGCTTCTTATGACGGGATCTCTGTAGATTCACTAAGTGGCGGATTACCCGGTAAAGAAGTGGAAGCAATTGCGCTGTATAATGGATTACTTTACGCAGGAGGAGGCCCGAATAATAATGCATCTTATATTGCAAGTTATAATATTGCAACCGGCGTTCAGGGAAATAATTTTGAAACCGATTTTACGATCTATCCGAATCCTTCTTTTGGAGATTTTACAATAGACACTAAAGAGGAAAAGATGGAAATTCTCATGAGTGATGTAACAGGAAAAATTGTTTTGAAGGAATTAGGCGAAAAACAAAAGAAGCAATATCACCTTGATCATCCCGGATTTTATTTCGTAACACTCAAATCAAATAATTATTCAAAGTCTGTAAAATTGTTGATTACAAAATGAACATTAGTTTGAAATCTATTTAGTTTAACACACATGAAAATATTTGTCGAAACAGAGCGATTAATTTTAAGAGAAGTAATGCCCGAAGATGTAGATGGATTTTTTGCACTCGATTCCGATCCCGAAGTAGTGAAGTATTTCAAAAATCAATTAATGACCGAGAAAGGTCAAGCAGAAAAGTTGATTAATTATGTGCGAAAGCAATATGTTGATAATGGAATTGGTCGGTGGGCTATTATTGAAAAAGGCACGAATGAATTTGTAGGATGGACAGGATTAAAGTACGTTACTGATTCTGTAAATAACAGGACAAATTTCTATGATATCGGTTATCGTCTTCTGCGAAAGCACTGGGGCAAAGGATATGCTACGGAAACAGCTGTAGCTTCTTTGGAATATGGGTTCAACCAAATGAATATAGATGAAATATTTTCAGGCGTGCATGTTGACAATGCAGCATCAAATAGAATCATTGCAAAAATCGGAATGAATTGTATGGGATCATTTGATTATTTTGATTCACCGCATTTTTGGTATTCATTAAAGAAGGAAGATTGGCTGAAAAACAAAAACAAAAATCATTAAACAAGTCTAATTTTCTAATCGTAAAAATGAAGGATAATTTTTCTGATAAATCAGAATTGTATAAACTGTATCGACCTGAATACCCGTTAGAACTGATTGATTTTATTTGTTCTAAAGTAAACAGCTTCGATAAAGCATGGGACTGCGCAACCGGTAGTGGTCAAATGGCTACTGCATTAAGTAATCGATTTAAAACTGTTGAAGCCACAGATATAAGTAATCAGCAACTGGCAAATGCTATCCAACTTCCCAATATCAATTATTCTAATCAACCGGCTGAAGCAACAAACTTCCAAGATGCTGCATTCGACTTAATAACAGTAGCGCAAGCGATTCATTGGTTCGATTTTGATCGATTTTATTCAGAAGCAAGGCGAACACTCAAACCTGAAGGACTAATTGCTATAATAGGGTATGGTCAACCATCAGTAAACAATGAGGTAGATGATGTAATTTTTCATTTCTACGAAACTATTTTAGGAAAGTACTGGGATCCTGAGAGAAAATTTATCGACGATAATTATGAAACCGTACCTTTTCCCTTTGATAAAATTGAATGTCCACAATTCTCGATTAATTGCAATACCACAGCAGAACGCTTCCTCGGATATCTTGGAACATGGTCGGCCATTAAACATTATATGAAATCAAATGCCAACAATCCGATTGATCTAATAAGAGATGATTTGATTAAAGCGTGGGGAGGAGAAAGTGAACGAATTGTAAAATGGCCGGTATTAACATTAATTGGCTATAGTATATAAATTTACGCTATTCACTGAAAATGCTAATGAACAAAAAAAGAACAAAAAAATCGCCTGCTATAATATTTTGAATTAATCCAATATTTGCTATATTGCAGGGTCATTATCATTTCGATAATGGATAAATTTTAGAGAGTTTTTATGATTAACCTGATTAGAGTAGCATTATTTTGTACGTTTTTACTTTGCTTTGTCGACTTAGCACCGGATGCCCCGATACTCCTAGGACAATTAGAATATAGGCTGTTTTCAGAGGGAAAAATAGTGGGGAGTATTTTACAAAACCCATTTGTATTTCCAACACTAATCGGACAATCCTTATTTCTTGTATCTTTCTTCTATAAACCACATGCTAAACTTTTTACACGACTCGGCTTTCTGATTTTAAGTTTGATAATTTGCGTTGTATTAGTCGACGGATTGCTCAAGCCAAACATATTTGTCCTTGCCTCAACTATTCCTTATCTCGGCATTGGAAGCATTTATCTTAAACACGAAATTCAACGATTCATGAGGGAAAAAGTATCCGAGTCGAAATAAAATGGGTGCAGAGATACAACCGTTTATGGTTCCTAGTTCCTCACTCGAATTAGCCTTATACCATTGACGTTTATAATGCATCTGATATTACTGTAATTTTTGTTGACTTCGAGCCTTGAACCACCCCTATTCAATAATCAAACAATAAGATTCAGCCTTTCTCAAATATTTTCGGTTCGCATGTAAATTGCTTAGTTTAATTAAAAAAAATCTTACTTTTGATCTAGGCTTAATACTTTTTTCTATGACTGACAGAGAATATTTAAATAGCATCCGAATTCCTTCTCGAGAAAATCCACTGCGAATTTTAATGAGTGCCTGTTTAATGGGCATTAAATGTGGATACGACGGAACAGCGAATGGGCAGTATCCTAGTGCACTTAAATTTCAAGAATTTGAAACTGCACGAATCATAAGATTCTGTCCGGAAGAATTTTCCTTCGGATCGCCAAGAGAAATGTGCGATATACATGGCGGAAATGGAATGGATGTATTAGATGGGAAAGCCAAGGTATTATCTGATTCCGGTGTAGACTGGACAGATGGTATGATAGCAGCAGCGAAAAAAATGCTTGAAATTGCTAGAGAAGAAAACATCGAAGTAGCAGTTATGATGGATATGAGCGCAGCTTGTGGAAGTCAAGTGATTTATTCGGGCAATAGATTCTCCCCCAATAAAAAATATCAAATAGGCTCCGGTGTTTGTGCAGCTCTACTTATCCGAGAGGGAATTAAAGTCATAAGCCAACGTGATTATGCTTCGCTAGAAATTCTGTATTCAAAATTAGATTCCACGCATACAATTGATAAATCTCGTATCGATCACCATGAAATTGCGTGGTATAAAGAATATTTTAATGTTTAATGTTACCACTTTTAATTTTTGATAAATCAAATATTTGATGTTCAAAATGCAAATAACTATGAAAAAACACACCTTAATCCTATGCCTTATTGCATCCTTTTGCTTAGGGTCCTATTTTATGTCGCTTTATGCGAAACAAAACCCCATAAACACGAAAGAAGAAAATAATATAAAAGTTGGAGCGTTTTCTATTAGCTTGAATGTAAAAGATGTCAATGCATCAAAATCTTTTTATGAAAGTTTAGGATTTACTGCATTCGCCGGTGGTAAAGAAAAAAATTATTACATCATGAAAAACGGAAATGCACTCATTGGAATTTTCCAAGGTATGTTTAAAGGTAATATGTTGACTTTTAATCCCGGCTGGGACGAAAACGCTAAAAACATTGAATCATTTGACGATATTCGAATTATTCAAAAACATTTGAAGAGTAAAGGATTAACAATTAATCTCGAAGCCGACGAAAAATCAACAGGCCCTGCAAGTTGTATGGTTACCGACCCCGATGGAAATATAATTTTGTTTGATCAACATCGTTAGTACCTTAGTGCCGTTGAATTGAATGCACAACTCAACAAGGTAGGCTAGGTGTTTAGTTGAAATTAGAAGAACTTTATAATCAGTTTGGCATCATGGTGTATAACCTTGCGCTTCAGTATGTCCAAAATATTGAAGATGCTGAGGAGATTACACAAGATGTTTTTATGGCTGTTTACAGTTCGCTAAGCACATTTCGCGAAGATTCCACATACTCCACATGGATTTATCAAATTACCATCAATAAAAGCCTCGATTTCATTAAAGCGAAGAAACGTAAGAAGCGCTTCGGCTTTTTAACAGCTTTGTTTACTGATGATCATAATAGCGAAATCAATATACCAGTGGATTTTAATCACCCCGGCATTCAAATGGAGGATAAAGAATCGCTAAAACAACTGTTTGAGCATATCAATTCTTTGCCCGACAACCAAAAAACAGCCCTCATCCTTCATAAGATCGAACAGCTGCCCCAGGCTGAGGTTGCCCGCATTATGAGGCTAAGCCCGAAAGCCGTGGAATCGCTCGTCCAAAGGGCTAAAACAGGCCTTTCAAGAAAGATTAATAGTACCGAAGGATAAACAAAGAATTGTCGTCTAACCCCTAAATTGCCCACACATGAATATCGATCATTTAGAAAAAATTCAGAAAGCGGAGCCGTCTCCTTTTCTATTTACACGAATTCAACAACGTGTGTCTGAAAAGAATTCGTTGCAAATTTCTAAATTACAGATTCCTCTTATAGGCCTCTCATTCGCTGTTATAATTTGCATCAACGCAGCAGCAGTATTTAAGTTCTTCAAAACAAATAGTTCTGTAGAGACATTCGCACAGACAATTCAACTAAACTCCGAAAATTCTTTATACTAATGAATAAGGTAAAATTGTACGGCGCATTTTCTATAGTCTTGCTCTGCGTTAATATCGTATTGCTATGGCTGATGTTTTCTCACAATAATCCTCAAAGAAGACGGGAAGAGCCTAAAAAGTTTATCATCGAAAAGTTGCATTTTGATGCGACCCAAGTAAGTGAGTATGAAAAGTTGATCAAGTGGCATAGAGAGAATATCGATGCTTCCGATGAAAAAATTAAAGTCTTGAAAGAAGAACTTTATGCTAGCTTGCAATCCGAAAATCAATCAACGGTTGCTGATTCATTAATTCAAGAAATTGGAAAGGAGAAATTGCACATTGAGCAAGTACATTATCAACATTTCAGCGACATCAAAAAACTATGTAAACCAGAACAATTATCAGACTTCAATAGCTTAAGTACAGAACTGGCAAAATTATTTGCTCCTCACCCGGCGAGAAATGAGAAACGTTAAGTATTTATTCCTAGCTGTTTTTCTTTTCGTCCATTCATTTACAATCGGACAAGTGAATGCCATTAAGTTTAAAATACTTCCTTATTACTCAACGTATCAAAGAAGTATTAATGATACTGCTTTCCAACTTAGCTCAGCAAGTGATTATAAAATAGATGTATTGCGATTTTATATTGCGAATATAAGATTTTACAAAAAAGATTCATTGGTATATCAAGAACAAAAAAGTTTTCATTTATGTGATGCTTCCATCCCGAATTCTAATCGTTTTCTGATGAGTAAGAGCGAAAACGTTACGTTTGATAAATTTCAATTCGACTTAGGAATCGATAGCACAACGAATGTTAGTGGTGCTATGGGTGGTGCCTTAGATCCCACGAATGGAATGTACTGGACGTGGCAAAGCGGATATATCAATTTTAAATTGGAAGGAAGAAGTAATAGTTGCGATACACGAAATAATGAATTTCAATTTCATTTAGGAGGTTATGCATCTCCTTTTAGTTCTTTGCAAACCGTAACCTTTAACGTTAAGAACTCCCGCGATTTTATTCTGGTTCTCGATTTGAGTCAATTACTAAATAATGTCGATTTAGCTAAACAAAACCATATTATGTCGCCAAGTAAAGAGGCGGTTAAATTTTCGAAACTTGTAGCTCAGTCTTTCAGATGTATAGAACAATGAAGGCAAAAGTTTTGTTGTTGATTGTATTTTCAATATTTATTGTCGCCTTCCGTTCGGGTAACGATAATTTATTCGTTGTTCCTGCGTATTTCCCTAAACCTGTTTATAATTTCGAGAAGAATCCTCTGTCGGAACAAAAAGTATTATTAGGAAGACTTCTGTTTTATGACCCGCAACTTTCACGCAATAATATGATCTCTTGCGCAAGCTGCCACTCTCAATTTTCGGCATTCACACATATCGATCACGCACTTAGTCACGGTATAGAAGATAAAATCGGATTCAGAAATTCTCCTGCCTTGATGAACTTGGCATGGCAAAAGTCATTCATGCGCGATGGTGCCGTAAATCACCTCGATGTTCAAGCACTAGCACCCTTGAGTAATCCTGTTGAAATGGATGAGAGCCTTGTTCACGTGGTTAGTAAACTTCAACAATCAAAAATTTACCCGCAACTATTCTATAATGCCTTTGGAGATTCAATTATAACTGGTGAACATACCTTAAAAGCGATTTCACAGTTCATGCT
>JAKPPP010000128.1 GCA_029547265.1 Bacteroidota bacterium | reverse complement strand
TGCCAATTTTTCATACAGCTCACTTTTGTTAATTGGCTTGGAAATGAAATCGTTCATTCCTATAGCAAGACATCTTTCCTTTTCTCCAACAATTCTATGTCCCGTCATTGTCAAAATTGGTATATCAAGACCCATTTCATTGCGGATTGTTTTTGTTGCAGCGTATCCATCCATAATTGGCATGTCGAGATCCATCACAACAACATCATATGTGTTTTGCATTAAATGATCAATTCCTACTCTACCATTCTCAGCAACATCAAGGTCAAAACCGAATCCTTTGATTATATGTTGCATCAATTGCTTGTTCAATTCATTATCCTCGAATAAGAGAATTTTGAGTTTTCCGGTATTTTTCGAAATCAAATCGATTACTTTCTCCGTTTTCTTTGTCACTAAAATATCTTTTCGTAATTCAAGTGTAAATGAAAATTCCGAGCCTTTTCCGAGTCTAGATTTCACTACAATTCCTCCACCCATTTCAGTAATCAGGTTTTTAGAAATATTTAGACCAAGACCTGTACCGGATTTACACTTCTGTAAATCATCTTTCACCTGGTAATATCTATCGAATACCATATGTTGAGCTTCTTCTGAAATCCCAATTCCTGAATCTTTAACAACAAATTCTATTTCGCATGTCGATTTGGTTTCCGACTTCAAATTAATAGCTAATTCTACTTTACCTTTATCAGTAAATTTAATCGCATTGTCCACTAAATTAACAAGCACTTGATTAATCAGAACAATATCTCCACGTAAATTATCGGGAAGACATTTTGATTTTTTATAGCAAAACTTAATGTTCTTACTATCTGCCTTTTTCTTCAAAAGTTTGTACACATTTCTTTCGACATCGTCCCAAGAAATAACCTTATCAGCAATTTTAACTTTTCCATTTTCAGATTTAGAATAATCCAAAATGTTATTGATAACAGAAAGTAAGTTCTGCCCTGCAGATTGAATTACATTGATATACTCTTTCTGCTGTTTATTGACTAATGTTTCATTCAAAATATCGGCAAAGCCAAGAATTGCATTCATTGGAGATCTGATTTCATGACTCATATTCGCCAAGAAAGCTTCTTTCTTTTCCAAAGCCAATTGCTTAATCTCTTCCTCTCGACGAGATTTTTCCTCCTCTTTTACTTTAGATGTAATATCGGTAACAAAAAGTAAATATCTTATTTCTCCATCAACTGTAACAACTGGAGAAGCTTGAATATCTACAATGGCTTTAGTATTGTTCGGCTGTATAAAACTACAAGTAGTTGTAAAAACGCCTTTACTTGAAGTACACGAATGCCAATGCTCTATAATTTTTTCTTTTTCGATGACATTTAAAAACCAAGATTTACCAACTAAGTCATCGCTATTATTCGACATCATTGATTTAAACTTGTTATTTGCGATTATAATTTCACCCGATAATGTTGTTTTCAACATCCCAATCGGAGCGAAATCATAAGTGTACTTAATGAGATTTTCTTTTTGCAAAACCGACTTCTTGCTTTGCTCTACTAATTCTCTTTCGCAACCTAGTTTTGATCTTAACAATTCTTTTTGCAGTATTGCTTCAATTGAATTTGAAACAACATCTAAGTATTGCTTTTTTTGCGAAGTAACTTTATAAGAAATTGGCTGATCAATACAAACTACACCAATTTTATTTTCCTTGTCGTCAAAAATCGGAAGAGCTAGAAATCCAACTTCATTATCAATAGTAAAAAATTCAAGTACTTTTTCATCTGAATTGAAATCAGCAGAATTGATTATTTCCTGAAAGTAATTTCTAAACTTTGATTCATCAAAGTTATAAGTTGATTTCACCCAATATTTTTCTTTTGTAAAAAGAGCTAATACGGCCCCTTTAGCTTTGCAGAATTGGGCAGCACTTTTCAATGCTGAATTTAACTCTGGAATTGAGTCAAATGCTAATTGTTTTAACTCAACAATACTTTGTAATGCAATTATATCTCTTTGGCGGGTTAGGTTGTAGGTGCTCATATTCATCTAAATGGTAGAATTGATACGATACATCTATACGATAGTTGCGTTTTTTAGGGGTTGACCTTCATTTATTCAGAAATAAAAATTTGGACGCAAAAACCAAATAACAACTTAATTTACAGCACTTTACAGATGAAGCCTATGCAAATTAATGGCTAACAGAAAATTAATAAGAAAACAGTTTAAACCAAGCAGGGCAAATCACCTATAAATTTGTTATTCAATATGTTACCACCCCTATTTTCGTTCAAAAAGTACTTTTAGGTAAAACATTGGGTCTTTTAGTCGACCTCTTAAGTCAAGATCTTCGAACATGCAGGATATGGTTTCCCGGAGAGTTTTTGAGTTATTGGCACGATTAACCACCAAATTGAACAGCCAAGGATATTTAACCAGTTCTTGCATTTTCTTACTCAAATTGAGCTCAGGCCATAAACGTTTATAAACTGATTCATCATATGCCTTCAGCGCCTCTTTATTATATATATTATCTTTAATTCCGCCAATTATTTCACCGGCCTTCAATCCACAAATCATTGCATTTCCGATACCTTCACCGGTAAATGGATCTATCAATGAACCTGCATCACCAACTAACAAAAACCCATCACCGGAAAGTGGACGTTTCTTCGATCCAAGTGGCAATCCGTAACCTTTAATAGAATCAATTAACGTCGCATCTTTAAATCTTTCTTTCAAAACAGGATGAGTTTCAATTAAGTTAAGCATCTCCTTTCGAAGGTTGATTTTCTTCTTTCTTACCACATCACTTCTCAATCCTACTCCGACATTTGCTAGTCCATTTGCCAAAGGAAAGATCCAAAAATATCCGGGTAGAAATTCTTTAGTAAAATGCAATTCAATAAATCCATTTTCATTAAGCTCTTTCACCCCAGAATAATAACCACGTAGTCCGGCGCAATAGTGCTCGTCTTCCATGACAACACCACCAATTTCTTTTGCAAATCGCGAATGAGCTCCATCTGATGCAACAACTAACTTAGTACGAATACTAAATTTTTTTTCTTTATCCGAAAGTATCCATTCATCATTTTCTTTTACAAAATTTTCGATGCGAATTCCGGTTTCAATATTAATTAATGGATGAGCCGCCGCTTTATTAAATAACCAATTATCGAAATCAACTCTTTTAGCAATAAATCCGGGAGGATTCTCTGGATCGAGTTCTCGTCTAAATGGTACACTTAACACTTTTCCGTTCGGGGCAATGAAAGAAACGCCATGTGAAGCAATAACAGTCGGTTCAAATGATAATTCTTTTGGAAAATCTTCATTTAAGCGTTTTAATGTTAAAACTACCTTTCCGCTCAACGCATCACCACAAACTTTATCACGTGGAAAAGTGGCTTGGTCAACCATTAAAACTCGTATACCCCTCATAGCCAATGATAAAGCAGTAGTACATCCTCCAGGGCCCGCTCCAATTACCGTGATTTCAGAAACTATCATGATGCCAAGATAACAATCAGTCGAACACCTCCAAATTGAAGATGAAGAAGAAATTCATCTGTAAACATGGAATTATTTGAGATTCACCGACTACCACTTTTTAAATCAAACAATTTTACCTTAATTTGATTTCCCTTTTTAGTCTGCCAAAACAATTATTACACCTATTCAACCTAACCAACCGTTTATGAAAAAATTATTACTTGCAACCCTTTGTTGCATTGGAATGCTAATCTTGAATCCACTCGAGACCTTAGCATCTCACTTAATGGGAGGAAACCTAACTTATGTTTATCAAGGGTTTAATTCAAGTAGTGGTTTATATGAGTATTCAATAACATTAAAAATTTACCGTCTTTGTGATTCTGGAAGTTCACTACTCCCAACATCAATGGACCTAGGTGCATATGAAGATAATGCATCTAATCCCGGAGGAAACAAAGACCGTATTGCTTTAACTACTTTGCCTTTAGTTTCACAACAGTTTATCACTCCACCGAATGCAAATGACAGTTGTACGTTTGCTCCAAATGTTTGTGTAGAAGAAGGAATTTATACAGGAGTAATAGGTGTTCCGGTAAACACAACCGGTTATTATTTCATAGCTGACAGATGTTGTAGAAATAATACAATCGCTAATATTAGTAATCCCGGTGCTTCCGGTCAAGCATATTATGCTTTTGCACCTGATCCTACAATCGTAAATAGCTCGCCAACATTTGCAGTAGCACCGGTACCATTTATTTGTGCAGGAGATACAGTAAGTGTATTGAATCAAGCAATTGATCCGGATGGCGATTTACTTACATACCAATTTGTAACACCGTATGAGGGAATTTCTAGTAATGGGAATCCAAATCCAAACCCACCCGCATCATACACATGGCCTATTCCTTTAATCTCATACGCTACAAATTACAGTAGTGCACAACCTTTCGGTCCGGGTAGTTATACTGCTATTGATACTGCAACAGGATTAGCATCGTATTTATCCCCAACACAAGGATATTATGTAGTGGCAGTTGAAATAAATGAATATAGAAACGGTGTATTAATTGGTGTCTCTCGTCTCGACTTACAAATTATCGTTATTACATGTCCTGTTAATCCTGCGCCAAATTTGTCTCCAGGAAGTACAACTACTACGTATACGATCCAGGAAGGCCAAACTCTTTGTTTCAACGTAGGGTTTACTGATTCAAATGGAGATAGTATTTATATTGCTCATACCGGCGACATATTTAATATAGCAACAACAAATCCTGTTGCCACATTATCTAATGCTAGCGGTAGCGGATCAGCATCTAGTCAATTTTGTTGGACAACTTCTTGTAATCAGGGAAGAACAACTCCTTATCAATTTTCTGCAATTGCAACCGATAACGGATGTCCTGCAAAAACAACAAGCATCGTTTATACAATAAATGTTCTAAATACTACAAAACCTACCACCATTACCGGACCTGACACATTATGTTTGAATGCTGCTACCGGAATTGGTTATACTGTTAATTCTACTTCCGGATATACCTATTCATGGATAGTTACAAACGGAACACAAATTAGCGGAACGAATACAACCACTGCAGGAGTAACATTTAACACTACTGGTTTAGCAACTGTTTCAGTAGTAGCATTAAATGCATTTGGATGCCCATCAGATACTCTTAGAAAAACAGTTTTCATTAAACCGCAACCAACAGCCACAGCTGGCAGTGATGTTTCATTCTGTTCTGACGGATCTGCAACAATTGGAGGAAGTTCAACATCAGGGTATACCTATTCATGGTCACCTTCATCAGGACTAAGTAGTTCAACGATATCTAACCCTGTTGTTTCAGTTAGCAATACAGGAACTACGCCTACAAATACTAATTATATTGTAACAACAAATCTTAACGGTTGTACAAATGAAGACACAGTTGTTGTTACTTCCAATCCTTATCCGGTAGCAGTTGCCGGGAATAATGTATCTATTTGCTCAGGAGGAAGTGTTCCATTAGGAGCATTAACTACATCGGGTTATACTTATTCTTGGGCACCAACTTCAGGATTAAGTAATAGTAGCGTTTCAAATCCTGTATTAACTTTAACCAACACAGGTAACACACCAGATACTTTACAATACATAATTCAAGTAACAAATGGTTTTACTTGCGTTTCGTATGATACAGTTCAAGTAGTTGTTCGTCCTGTACCTACTGCTAATGCAGGTTCAGATATTTCATTCTGCAGCGGACAAAGCGGAAACATTGGAGCAACTGCAATAAGCGGATACACTTATAGCTGGTCGCCTTCAACAGGAGTAACAAATACTGCTGCAAGTAACACTTCAATCTCGTTAACGAACAGCACTACTATTAACGACACTGTTGATGTAATTTTAACAACCGGATGGTTCGGATGTACTGACAAGGATACGGTAGCTGTTGTAGTAAGGCCAATTCCCGCTTCAAATGCAGGTACGAATTTATATTTATGCTCGGGAGCAATTGGGCAAATAGGAACTCTAAATACTGCAGGCTACACTTATTCATGGACACCTTCAACGGGATTAAGTAATAATACTGTTTCAAACCCTACTGTAACTTTAACAAACACCGGAAATACTACTGACACGTTACAATATGTGGTTACAACAACATTAGCCGGATGTACTTCAACTGATACTGTAAGAGTAGTAACCGGACCTGTTCCAGATGCAAATGCAGGTGCTGCTGCAACATATTGTTCCGGACAAAGTGTAAATATCGGATCAGCCTCTACATCAGGCTATGCATATTCATGGACGCCTTCAACTGGACTAAGCAGTACTACAATTTCAAATCCTATTTCAGCAGCAACTAATACAGGGACTACCCCACTGGTTATTAATTATTCGGTTATTGCAACTTGGTTTGGTTGCCGTGATACTGACTATGTAGATATAACAGTTAATCCATTACCGATATCTAATGCAGGAACAAATCAACTATTATGTTCAGGAAGTACTGTTCAATTAGGAAATGCTAATACATCAGGATATACTTACAGTTGGTCGCCTTCAACAAATTTAAGTGACCCAAGTATTTCGAACCCAACTTTATCTGATACTATCACTGCTGCTGATCCTGATACATTATTTTACACAGTAACAACAACATTAAACGGATGTACAACAACTGATGATGTTACGGTAATTCTTAGTCCTGTTCCTACAGCAGTTGCAGGAAGTGATGTTACGTTCTGTTCCGGACAATCAGCTTCATTCGGAACTACTTCTACTGCTAATTATAGTTATATTTGGAGTCCTGCTACAGGATTAAGCAGTAGCACATCATCTAATCCTACAGTAACATTAACTAACAGCACAACGAATGTTACTTCGACCAACTATATTGTAACAACTAATCTATTCGGTTGTATTGACAAAGATACCGTAACTGCATTCGTAAAACCATTGCCGGTATCGGAAGCAGGTGCAGCAACATCGCTATGTAATGGCGACACAATTTTCATAGGAACTACAAGTACATCAGGATATACCTATTCGTGGTCGCCGGGAACAGGATTAAATTCAACAACAATATCAGACCCTCAGTTATCAGTTATAAATCCCGGAACAACACCAAGCACAGTATACTATACAGTTACAACTACCTTAAATGGTTGTACAACCAGTGATAGTGTTGCAGTAACATCAAATCCATTACCGAGTGTTGCTGCCTCTGCAAACCCAATTGCAATATGTATTGGCAACAGCACAACATTAACCGCTTCAGGTGCACCAAACTTTAGTTGGGCATTGTTATCGAGTCCTGGATTAAGTATCGGATCAGGTGCTAACCTTACTGTTTCTCCTACAACAACTACCTCATATATTGTAACAGGTACGAGTGCAGCATTGTGTTTAAATTATGATACAGTATTAGTTACCGTAAACCCATTGCCTAATGTTCAAATTAGTACAACTAACCCTCAAATGTGTGATGGAGATACTATTACATTAAACGGATCGGGTGCAACTAACTATACATGGACAGAAATTCCTTCAGGAGTTACTATAGGAACCTCAACTAACGTTGACGTACATCCGACAACAAATACTAGCTATGTATTAACTGGTGTTGACGGAAACTCATGTGTAAACAAAGACACAATTGACATTACTGTTAATCCTGCTGCAACTATTAGCGGAATCACAGGAACATTATCAGTATGTCCGGGAGTTACCGGAGTTCAATATTGGGTTATCAATCCAAATAGCACTTCAACGTATAATTGGAATATCACTAACGGAACAGTAGCGGCAGGGCAAGGAAATGATACAGTAAATGTTGACTGGTCGTCTATTTCCGGAAACGGCTCGGTAAGTGTAATAGAAACAACGGATAAAGGTTGTAATTCAGATCCTATCATATTACCGGTTACAATCAATGTAATATTAACACCGGTTGCCCCTACAGGTACACAAACATTATGTTCGAACCTTGCACAAGGACAATCATATTCAACAATTCACACACCGGGATCAACTTATACTTGGCATGCTCAAGGAGGAACTATCACGCAAGGAAACGGAACCAACACTGTTCTTGTAGATTGGGGAGTATCAGGGCCTCAAACAGTAGCATTATGGTATGAAGAAGCCAGCGTAACAGCAGATACTGTTTGTTTCGGAATATCAGACACATTATACGTAACGATTAATCCTGCGCCCCAAACGAGTGCAATTACGGGCAATAGCAGTATTTGTGTTTCCGACACAGGATCATTTATTGTTACAAATACTTCAGGCAGTAATTACAACTGGACAATAACCGGAGGAAGTGTATTAAACGGTAACGGAAGCAACGGCATTCAAGCAACATGGAACGGAAGCCCTAATGCAGTTGTTAGCGTTCAAGAAACAAATAGCTACGGATGCATTGGAGCTCCAATAACATATAACGTAACTGTTAACCCTTTGCCAAATGCATCTGCAGGAAGCAACGATACAATCTGTACAGGTAACAGTACCACATTAAATGCATCGGGAGGAACAAGTTATTCTTGGACGCCAGGAACTGCACTTGACAATACAGGAATTGCAAATCCTATTGCGAATCCTACCATCACAACAACTTATAGTGTATTAGTTACAGATGCGAATGGATGTAAAAAATCAGCCGCAGTGACTGTAGTAGTTAATTCTTTACCAATTATAAGCGCAGGAAATAATACTGCAATATGTATAGGCAGCAGCACTACACTTAATGGTACAGGAGGAACTTCGTATTCATGGTCACCTTCTACAGGGCTAGACAATCCGAATAGCGCAAGTCCATCTGCTAATCCTACTTCAACAACTACATATACAGTAATTGGAACCGACAATAATGGTTGTAGCAATACCAGTAACGTAATTGTAACAGTTAACTCGTTGCCAATTGCTGATGCAGGATCTCCTGATGTAATCTGTAATGGAGGTAGCATTAACTTAACTGCTACAGGTGGAGTAACCTATTCATGGTCGCCAGCGACAGGACTAAATAATCCGAATTCGGCAACACCAATTGCGTCACCTAATGCAACAACTACATATACTGTAACAGTAACCGATAATAACGGATGTACTGACGATGATCAAGTTGAAATTAGTGTAAATGATCAACCGACAGCCGACTTCACGGTAGATAGCCTAGTTACTGTAATCGGTTGCGAAGGAGTTGAAGTGAGCATTGTTAATAATAGCACTAACGCATTACAATATCAGTGGTTATTAGGAGATGGAACAAGCACAACTGATGTAAACATTAATCACTTGTATGCATTCAGCGGAGCTTTAAACATTACATTAATTGCACAAAACAACCAATGTGCCGATACATTAACGAAAAGCTTCACACCCGGACTATTAGCTGATTTCTTAAGCAATATTCCGAATGTATTCACACCAAATAACGACGGAGTAAATGACTGTTTCAATCTTGGAAGCAAAACTAACTTCGACGACTGCAGCTCATGGCAAGTATTTAACCGTTGGGGTGCGGAAGTATTCAGCAGCGGACCGGGAAGAGAATGTTGGAACGGAAAAAAGGACAATGATGGAGAATTACTTCCTACAGGAACCTATTTCTATATCCTAAAAATAGCCGGTGGCCAGTATAAAGGATCAGTTATGCTTGTAAAATAACTAGATAAGACCTTAAAATTCAGAGACGGAGCCCAAAAGGCTCCGTTTTTTTTTAACCTTTTATGAAAATAGACGTACAAAAGTTACCGAGTGCATACATCTATGTTCAAGAAAATCCTTCTTTTATCCGTTTTTATCATAAACACCATTGGGGTGTGGGGACAGTCTATGTCGTCACATTTCAGCGGTTATGATACATTGTCGCTTCAGGATTTAATGAATATTAAAATTACTGTTGCCTCAGTAACTGAACTTACCGCAAAAGAATCTCCTGCAATTGTATCTACCATTTCATCTGAAGATATCAAAGCGATGGGGGCTAACGATTTGATGGATGTTTTAAAGTTAATCCCCGGATTTCAATTTGGAGTAGATGTTGAAGGAGTTGTTGGGTTATCTGTTAGAGGTAATTGGTCGCACGAAGGAAAAGTTGTTTTATTATACGATGGCCAAGAGCTAAATGAAGGACTATACTCTACACTACAATTCGGAAATCATTATCCCGTACAAAATATAGAACGAATAGAGATCATTCGCGGTCCTGGCTCATCGATGTACGGAGGATATGCTGCACATGCCGTAATAAACGTAGTAACGCGAACAGCAAAAGCAAATGCCGAATACCAAGCATCAGTCCGATATGATTTAAGTGAAGGTGTAAATACAGGAAAAGGGTTAAGCCTATATGGCGGCATTAAATCGAAATCGGGAAACAGCTTCAATATTCAAGCAAGTCAAAATTCGACACAAAGAAGTTTAAGTAAATACTATGATGCTTTCGGGAACAACTATTCCATGGAAAATGAATCATGGATTCATAATAGTTTTGTCAACTTCAATGGTTCAATATCAGGATTTAAATTAACTGCCATTTACGACGATTATTTAATTAACGAAAGAGACGAATATCAAGAAATTGCATCAGGAAATGTGCCATTGAAATTCATAAATTTTTGGAGTGAATTAAAATACGATTGGCAAGTAAGTAGCAAGCTTAAGATTTCACCAAAAATAAATTACAAAAAACAGACTCCTTGGAAATATACTTCTGACGATACATTAAATTTAAACAGTGCGCTTTTTGATATTGCGAGTGAAAGAATCAGCTTTAACTTAAACAGTATTTATACCCCTACATCAAAAATAAGTATTTCGGGAGGGGCGAATTACTTTACAGACAAATCAACACAAAAAATAGAATTGAATTATTTTTACTCAAATAATTCCAAAACATTAGAGTATGGAAACTTTGCAATTTACGGACAAGCATTGTTTCAAGTACTAAAAACTAATATAATTGCCGGATGTAGATTTAACAACAGCAGCCGATTTGCATCAACATTGGTTCCAAGAATTGGCATAACTAAATCAACAGATCAATTCCACTTAAAAGCACTTTATAGTAAGTCTTTTAGATCACCAAGCACATTAAACATCGATTTAGCCGACAATATTAAACCTGAAGTAACAGACGTAATTGAGATAGAAGGTGGACTAAGAACTAATGAAAACGGGTATTTAACTATAAACGCCTTTCACATACAGACAAAAGATCCAATTATATACTTCTTCAACGAATTCACACAATCTGACAGCTATATCAATGCAAGTAGTACAGGAACTTCGGGATGTGAATTGGACTACAAATACAAAAAAAGGAAATTTACAGCTACAATTTCATTGTCGTATTATGCAATTCTTGAAAATGAAGAAATGTCAATTTTCTCATTTAATGATCAAGAAAACGAGCACATCGGTATAGCTCCATTGAAACTAAATGCTCTATTGAAGTATTCAATCAGTAGTGAAGTTAGTGCATCTGCAACACTAAATCACCTCTCGAAAAGAGAAGGGATTGATATAATTGACGAGCAATACCAAGTACTAAGAACTAAAACATATCAACCATTCACAGAAGTAAATCTCTTTGCAGAATATTCCCCTTCACATATAAGAGGATTATCTCTCTCTTTTGGATGTACGAATATCTTAGGACAAAAAACCTACTTCATACAGCCATACAATAATTATCATGGTGCATTACCTGGGTTAGGACGAAATTTTCAATTCAAAATAACATTCCAGAACTTTTAGTCATGAAGTTTAAAGCGCTTTTCTGTTTTCTCACCCTTCTTTTGCTCTCCACAGTAAAAGAAACCCATAGCAATGAGTTTCAAGGCCCAAATGACGATTTATCGAATGAGTCAACATTAAAGGCTCTGTTTGTGTACAATTTCACGAAACATATAGATTGGAGTACAACAAATACACCAAACAACAAATTTGTTATTGTTGTTACCGGCAAATCAAATGTAACCAATTGCCTTCTTTCTATTCTTAAAAACAGGAAAATACAAGAAAAGCCAATTGAAATAATAGAATCAACTTCTTTGGAAGAAATTCAAAAAGCTCAGATTCTATTTGTTACTAAAGGAACAGCAAAAAAACTGGATATTAATGTTGAAAAGTTGGCTGGGAAAGGAATATTAATTGTAACTGAGGAAGCAAGGATTAACACTCAACTATCATGTATCAACATTATTGAGATGCAGGGCAAAATGAGTTTTGAAATCAATGAATCAAACATTAAGAAATCGGGAATCAAAATCTCCAGTCAATTGCGCTCATTAGCCCGAAACGAGGAATAATTACCTTCATTTTTCATCAAAAAAAGACCAAAACTCATCATAACCTTTACCTCTTAACGACGTATAAAAAGGGGTTATGGGTATCATCAAAAGAAAATTGCTGCCACTTGTCTTACTATTGCTACTAGCAATGGTGAAGCCAGTTTTTGCGCAAATTGAGCCTAAATCAATCGACAACTTTGATACATTATCTCTTCAAGATTTAATGAACATTAAAATCACAGTTGCTTCTATCACAGAATTAACAACACGTCAATCGGCAGGAGTTATTACCAATATCTCATCTGAAGAAATTCAGGCAATGGGGGCACGCGACTTAATGGATGTTTTGCAATATGTACCGGGATTCCAATTTGGCAGTGATGTACAAGGCGCAATTGGAATTGCAGTTAGAGGAAATTGGGCGCACGAAGGGAAAGTAATGCTTTTGGTTGACGGACAAGAAATGGTTGACGGCCTCTACTCTACTTTACAATTCGGAAATCACTATCCGGTTTCAAATATTGAACGAGTTGAAATTATACGTGGACCGGGATCATCAATTTATGGAGGATACGCCGGATATTCCGTTATCAATGTAATCTCAAAGAATTCGAAAAAAGATTTAGATATACGAGCTAATGTTTCATCAGCGATCACTTCAAAAATACTCACTTCGCAAACCGGATCGATTGTTTTAGGACTAAACAAAAACAAATTAAAATTCTCTACCGAAGGGTATGTGGGAAAATCCATTCGTTCGTTAAGTCGATATACTGATGTTTATGGTAGTAGTTATGAAATGAAAGACAATTCTGACATAACGAACAGTTATATTAACAGTTCATTTGCTATTGGAAAATTTAGTAGTCGTTTTATTTATGATAATTATGAAATTTATTCGCGCGATCAATACTTAAAAGTTTCCTCAGAAGCTTATCCGGTTCTCTTTAAGAATTATTATGGCGAATTAAAATACGATTTCAGTCTTGGTACAAAATTCAAATTAACTCCGAAATTAAATTATAAATATCAAGAGCCTTGGAAAACAGTAGGAACAAATCCTGCGGATGGAATTACAGAATTAAATTTATCAAGTCAAAGAATTAGTGCCGGATTGCTCTTTAATTACGATGCATCTAAATCAATAAACATAACGGCAGGGATAACAAGTTTTAACGACAAATCACATAGCTCTGTTGATAGCATACTTTTCAGAAGCAACAACTTAACTACTTTAGAATACAATAATACAGGAGTTTTTACTCAACTTCTTTATAAAAACTCAATAGCTAATATAACAGCTGGTGCTTTTTACAATAAGAACAGCTTATATCCTTCAGCAATTGCACCTAGAATAGGATTTACAAGAGAACGAAATCTTTATCACATAAAACTCTTATATAGTCAATCATTTAGATCTCCTAGTACTCAAAACATCGACTTGTCTAATTCGATTAAGCCCGAAAAAACAGATGTTTATGAGTTAGAAGCAGGAATTAAAATAAAGAAGTCGTCGTATTTGACTTTGAATACATTCTATATCCATACAAAAGATCCCATTATTTTCTATGTAGATCCTGCCACTGAATTTGATGCATATCTAAACTCAAGTGAAACAGGCAGTATTGGCCTCGAAGCAACGTATACTGTTAAAATAAACAACCTACAACTTAACGCAGGAGCTTCATATTATCAAAGTCATGACGGAGATTCTTTGATAAACTATAGTGTTCCCGGAAATAATGACGAACACTTAGGATTATCACCACTAAAAACAACAATAGCAGGTTCTTATAAAATCACAAATCGTCTTTCATTATTTGCAGGCTTAATCTACTATAGCTCAAAAGTGGGAATTTCATCAGTTGATAAAATAAGTAGTGAGTCCATTTATAGCAGATATGATAACGAAGTAAATATTAATTTACAAGTTACATATCACCACTTCTTTCTCAAGAACCTAGATTTGATGCTAGCTGCTTACAATATCTCAGATGATTCAATACAATATATCCAACCATATAACAGTAATCACTCACCATTAACAGGGTTAGGAAGAACATTCTCTATAAAAATAAGCTATACCAATTTCTAAATTGAAAAAGGCTATTAACATACTAATCAAGCCAATCATCGTGTTGATGATTTTGCTGTCGACCACGGGATTTACTCCAAGTGGGCAGCAAGATAATCTACGTGATGAAGCGACGTTAAAAGCCCTTTTCATTTACAATTTTACAAAGCAAATTGAATGGCCATCATCAAACTTATCAAGTCAGAAATTCGTAATTGGAATTTATGGCAGAACAGAAGTTGGAGATCGATTGACACAGCTGCTTGGCTCGAGAAAGATCTTCGACAAAACATTAGAAGTTAGGCAATTAAAATCAGGCGATGAAATGGAGGCCTGTCAGATTGTATTCATTGCAAAAAGTAATGTAGTGAAGATCGCAGATCATTTCGACAAATTACAAAGCAAAGGTGTTTTAACAATTTCAGAAGAAAAAAGCATAGTTAATAAAGGCATTTGCATAAACATTCTTGAAAAAGAAGAAAAAATGTGCTTCGAAATATCAGAGTCGGCATTTAAAAAGTCGAATTTGAAAGTTTCTAAGCAACTAATAGATTTAGCAACATCAGTAAAACAATAATCATGGGACTTCGACAAGGTGCATTCAGAAAAATAGACAGGAAAATTTATGTCGTATTTTTAATGGTAATTGCCATTGCATTAATTAATGCAGTTATAAGCACATATACCATTAAACAAAGTCAGAATATTACCAGTGATATTGTAAACAATACTAATCCTTCATTAGATGCACTATCTAAAATGAATCTATTAGTTACAAGATCACGAATGCTCATTACAAACTGGGTGTATCTACCTAATAATACATCCGACAAAGACAGTTTGCGCAACTTAAACAACAACGACTATACTCAACTAAAAATCAAACTTAGTGGCTTGATGAGTAATTGGGAGAATAAAGATCATATTAAGAAAGTCAATGAACTATTTATAAAGTATGAATACCTTATGTCGCAGCAGTCAAAAATTATGCGACAACTGAATACATTTGAAGACTACCAAGATCCAGTTAAGAAATTTGCGGCAGAAGACATTTTAGAGCGAGAGATAATCCCCCATTCGGAAGATCTCACTGCTGAGCTGAAAGTGATATTACAACAAAAAACCCAAACAGCTCTTACTAAGCAAGACGATATGCTTTACCAATTTAACTTCTTAGTTATTTTGGTACTTGGATTGGCGCTATTAATAATAGGATCTATTTTATTCGCAGGATTTGTAATTACCCGCTCTATCATCTTACCGATTTTACAAGTTCGTGGTATAATTATGCAGATGGGTCGAGGAGAATTGCCGGAGTTAAAAATGAAAGTGCCTCGTAATGCAGTAGGCGAAATGATGCAGGCTCTAGGATTCCTAATTGATGGCTTCCGACAAACATCACGTTTTGTTGAAGAAATTGGTAAAGGAAATTTCAATTTCCCTTTCAAACCATTAAGTAGTAAAGATGTTCAAGGACATGCCTTATTAACGATGCGCAATCAATTGCAAGCGGCATCTGATGAAGAAGCTTCACGTCAATGGCAGAACGAAGGTTTGGTAAAATTGAATCAAATCATGCGCTCTACAAATGATGATTTCAATTTATTACTTGATAAAATTATTGAATCCATTGTTGATCATATTGAAGTTGAACAAGCGGCAATTTTCTTGTTACACAATGATGATCTTAATGATTTACACATTCAATTAGGAGCTTATCATGCGCTTAATAATAAAATCCTAAACAGCAGACGTTATGAACTCAAAGAAGGATTAATTGGTCAAGCAATTGCATCAAATAAAATAATTTCAGTTGAGCAGATTTACGACCCATACTTCACGATTGACACTGGTATTGGTGAGTCAAAATCGTGCAATATCATGATTATACCTTTAGTTACCAGCGGAAAAGTAGTTGGAGCTATTGAAGTAGCAACACTGCGCTCTTTCACTTCGGTACAGAAGGAACTTTTGGAAAAAATGGCTGAGCCGATCGCTGCTAACTTATTTAGTGTACGTGCAAACTTAATAACTACTCAGCTCCTTGAAGAATCAAGAAAGCAAGCTGATGAATTAGCATATCAAGAACAAGAGCTTCGTAAGATTAACAATGAACTTACAAAGCAATCGGAATTGTTACAACAATCAGAGGAAGAACTAAAAGCACAGCAAGAAGAATTAAAGCAAGTGAACCTTGAGCTTCAAGAGAAAGCAGGACAGTTGGAGGAACAAAACTTAGCAATTGAAGATGCACGTCAGAGTCTTGTATTTAAAGCTGAACAGCTTGAGCAAAGTAACAAATACAAATCAGCCTTCTTGGCTAATATGAGTCATGAGTTAAGAACTCCGTTAAACAGTATTCTAATTCTTGCTAAACTTTTAGCCGATAACAAAAACCACAATTTGGATAATAAGCAAACCGAGCATGCTAAAATTATTTACAAATCGGGTAATGACTTATTAACTTTAATCAATGATATACTTGACTTATCAAAAATTGAAGCTGGCAAAGTTGATTTACAGTATGAAGAATTAAATCTTAACATAGTTACCGAAGACATCCATCTGCTCTTCCGAGAACTAGCTTATGAAAAGCAAATTAATTTCGAAGTTAAAAATGAGCTAAGCGCAAGTACCACTTTAAGTGGCGACAAAGTTCGTATAGAACAAGTCATTAAAAACATGCTTTCAAATGCCTTTAAGTTTACACCTGCCGGAGGACAAGTTACGTTCAAAATAAGTACGGCGTCGCCTGAAATCACTTTCAAAGAAAAAGCCCTATTGCAAGCCGATCAAGTTATTGCAATCTCAGTAAAAGATTCAGGAATAGGAATTGCAGAAGACAAACAAAAATTAGTTTTTGAAGCCTTCCAGCAAGCTGATGGCTCAACGAGTAGGAAATTTGGAGGAACAGGACTCGGCCTGGCTATTTGTAAGGAATTAACACATATGATGGGGGGAGAACTATTATTAGAAAGCGTTGAAGGAGCAGGTAGTACTTTCACAATGTATTTGCCTCAACAAACTCCCGGAAGTGCAAATGCTATATTCGAACTCAACAAAGAGCAAATATCGAATGGAGAACAACTAAAAGAAGTTCTTAAAAAGTACGATTATGCTAATGACGAAATTAAAGATGATCGTCAAAATATTGTTCAGAACGATAAAGTAATCTTAATAATAGAAGATGACTATGTCTTTGCTAAGATGCTTATGAATCACTGTCATCGTTTTGGATTTAAAGCAATTATTGCATTACAAGGCGATCAAGGCTTAAATTACGCCAAAAAATATCTTCCATATGCAGTAATTCTCGACATGAGATTACCTGTAATGGATGGCTGGACTGTACTAAAACATTTGAAAGAAAATCGCGAACTTAATCGTATACCAGTACATATAATATCATCAGTCGACAAAAAACAGCTTGGGCTTGACATGGGCGCCGTTAACTATTTAAATAAGCCGGCTGGCGTGTCTGAAATGGAATCGATGTTCAGTAGTATTGCTTCTGTAACTGAAGTCAATTTACCTCGCATGCTTTTATTCGGCGAGGAAAATGATGAGACTAGAAAAGTTGTTCAGCTACTTCATGAAAAGGAAAAACAACTTCAAATAGACTATGCGAAAAATCTTGAAGATTGTATTGACTCCGTCAAAAATTCAAAAATTGAATGTTTGATGATTGGAAGTAATCAAGATGTAACAATTACACAAAAAATGGTACAACTTATTCAATCAAATAACGATTTAAAGGATATTCCATTGGTATTCTGTTCAGAAAATCCGGATGAATGCTTAAGAGAAGTAAGTAACTTAATACATGAAGATCATTCAGCAAAACATGGGGATGTTTTGGATGAAGCAGGGTTATTCTTGAATACTGTTAGCAAAGGGCTACACAATTTCGAAGATACCCAAATAAAAATGAGCGACCTACTGCACGGGAAAACAGTATTGGTAGTTGATGATGATGTTAGAAATATCTACTCGATGACTAATATCTTAGAAAACGAAGGATTGCAAATCATTACCGCCTTCGATGGTATTGATGCAATAAATAAACTAAAACAAAATAACCATATCGATATCGTTCTAATGGACATTATGATGCCAAACATGAATGGTTATGAAGCAATACAGGAAATTAGAAAGAACCACAACTGGAACGACCTCCCTGTAATAGCGGTCACGGCTAAAGCAATGAATGGTGATAGAGAAAAATGTATGGACGCAGGAGCTACTGACTACATGACAAAGCCGATTCAAGCCGAGCAATTGATTTCATTAATGAAAGTATGGTTATATAAGTAACAAAGAAATTTATTCTAAATAAAAGTATATGCACAACAGTAAAATTCTCATTGTCGACGATAGACCCGAGAATATCCTTACTTTAGAAAGCATTTTGGATGAGCCACACAGAACATTCATCAATGCCACTTCGGGAATGGAAGCCTTACTAATGACCAAAATTGATCAGGTCGACTTAATTCTTCTTGATTACAATCTTGATGACATGACGGGGTTTGACGTAGCTAAAGAGTTACGCAAAAATGAAAGCACAAAAAACATTCCGATTATTTTCGTCACAGCCATGTCGAAGAACGAAAGAAAGAAATTAAACGCATTTGAGATAGGCACAGTAGATTTCATCTTTAAACCATTAGATATGGAAGAGATGCAAATTAAAGTAGCTGTATTCGAAAAAATGGCTATTATGCAAAGACTTTTAACCGAAAAAGCTTCGACATAAAAGAGAAACAAATCAAATGAAACCGTTATCCTTACCGATAACGGTTTTTTTATTTACTTTTAGGTCATCCAAAATATTTAGAATGAAGCCTTATTATCGTTTAATCTCTTTCCTTCTGATTTTCATTTGCACCTCCGCCTATTCTCAAGGTGATCATAGAATGTTACCTAACGAAAAGTCGTTAATGCCCGCTTATCTTCAAAGCAGAGTAGGCTCGGTTCCTCCGGGAATTACTTCAATTACTCCTCCTTCTTCACCTGTTAGAACTATTGCGGAATGGGAAGAGCTACAAGCTTTGGTTATAGGATGGAAAACATACCCGACAATGTTAAGAGAAATTGTGAGAGCCGCAAAAACAGAAACAAAGGTTATCATTGTTTATACTTCTCCTGATAATGCTACAAGCCTTACCTCCTATTTAGCGGCAGGTGGAGTTGACACTGTAAATGTAGTTCTATTAAATGCATCATTGAATACTGTTTGGAGTAGAGATTATGGCCCTTGGAGCGCATACACCAACGATGTAGATAGCTTAGTTACTATCGACTGGATTTACAATCGCCCGAGACCTCAAGATGATTTAGTGCCTGTTGTTATTTCAAATTATATTGGTACTCCATTGTATCAAACCACTACTGCGCCATGGAATCTTATCCATACCGGAGGAAACTTCATGACTGACGGATTAGGAACAGGATTTAGTTCCAACTTAATTGTTGATGAAAATCCAAGCTTATCGATTGCTAATATCGACACAATCATGTCGCGCTTTATGGGTATTAACAGATATATCAAAATGCCTACATTACCTTATGATGCAATTCATCATATCGACATGCACATGAAATTACTTAATGAAGAAACTATCTTGATGGGAGAATATCCTCAAGGAATAGCAGATGGTCCACAGATAGAAGCGAATCTTCAATTTGTGTTAAGTAATTATATGTCGCCATTCGGAACACCTTATAAAGTAATTCGAATTCCGATGCCCGACGACAACGGGCTATATCCGAATACCTCCGGGGATTATTTTACATACACGAATTCTTCCTTCATTAACAAAACGATCATCGTACCAACTTATAATATTCCTGAGGACAGCACTGCACTTCGTATTTACAGAGAAGCGCTTCCGGGATATAATGTTGTAGGAATAACATCAACGCTAAGTATATCCGCTTTAGGAGCCTTACATTGCATTACTAAAGAAATTGGCACTGCTGACCCCTTGCTTATCGTTCATCAACCATTATCAAACACAATAGATACAATTTATGACTATCTCGTTGATGCGAGAATTCAGCATAGAAGCGGAATCGCATCTGCAGTAATTTACTATAGAACCGATACTCTTCAGCCTTATTCATCTGCAATAATGGTAAACGTCAACGGCAACGAATTTTCAGGAGCTATTCCGGCTCAATCACCGGGAACAAGAGTTTATTATTACATAGAAGCAACTTCTAACTCAGGGAAAATAGCTGTTCGTCCGATGCCGGCTCCAACTGGTTATTGGTATTTCGACGTAGATGCAGTGACAGGCATTGAAGAAACAAATGATCTCATAGCTAAATCAATCTTCCCTAATCCTGCTAGAAGCATCACATGCATACCTTTTGACTTAACAACCAACAGTCATGTTAAATGTTCGTTGGTAGATATAGCAGGACGAGAAATTCTTAGAATTGCTGATAAAAATTTAAAGGCCGGCGATCAAAAGTTTTTCTTCGATGCATCTGACTATTCACCAGGGGTGTATATGATAAGACTGGAAACCAAAAAATCAGTTCATGTTTCATCATTGGTCATTCAACCGTAACCAATAGAAACGAAAGGGCTTTATCATTGATAAGGCCCTTTTTTTATACCTTCAAGTAAATGTCTAAATTTGACGTACCCAAAACCCAACAAATTTGAGTAATTGAGTAGACCTTTTAATAAGATAAGAATTTATGATAACAGCATTAGAAAACCGATCGGGAATAATCTTTAAGGTTTCTATTGCCCTTTTTATTGTTGTGCACTTATATTTCATAAAACTTCCTCCATGTAGTATACATGTTTGGCGTCAGTGCAATACATTGGCTGTTGCTCGCAATTTTGCTGAAGAAGATATGAACATCTTTCATCCACGGGTTGACAGAAGATTTGAATCGGACGGAATTACCGGTACAGCTTTCCCTTCTTACGAGTGGATATTGGCTAACTTGATAAAAATATTCGGAAATCCTTATGCATTATCAAGAGTATTCTCATTGATTATTTCCGTAATAGGAGTTATTTATTGTTACCGATTTATAACACTTATAACAGACAACCAACTTATCGGATCTTTTACAGCCTTATCGATTTGTTGGGCACCTGAATTCTTTTATCATAGCATGAATGCATTGCCTGATATATTTGCATTAACACTTGCATTTGCATCTCTTTACTATTTTGAAAGAAGCTCAAAGGATGAATCATTGTCATACTTTTTCATATCGATGCTATTGCTTACGATAAGCGGATTAACAAAAATGCAATACTTGATGATCGGCAGTTATTATGCGATTGTATTTTTACAACATATTATACTGAGAAAGGAAAGTTTCATTAGTAAGCATCGAAATGCAATCATCATCTCCGGAATTTTATCTGTTGCTGTAACACTAGCGTGGTATAAATATGCAGCAATGCTAATAGAAAAATCGAACCTCCGAGATTTTGGCATTGAAATAAGAAACGCTAATAGCTTAAACTCAGGACTAACGATACTAAAGAAAAATCTAATTAGCGATTGGCCGGAGCTTGTTTTCGGATATGCTAATACGTTAGTTTTAATTATAGGTTTAATAGCAGTATTCTATAAAAAAAACAGCAGCCACTTCCTACCCTTTTTAAGTCTTGTTCTAATCTATTTAGTGTTTCACCTTTTAGACCTCCGCCAGATGCAAGTGCATCATTATTATATGATGCCAAGCTATTTCTTTGCAGCCGGATTAATAGCCGTCGGATTTCAATATCTCATTAAAAAGAAAAATGCTGGAATAATCATACTTTTATTGATAGCACAACCTATCTTAGCATGTGTTAGGATCATTCCTGCAAGATGGGGAAAACAGGACCTAGGAATTCCTCAGGCATTCTCGAACAATGAGCAACTCGTACGATTACAAAATGCCATTCCACCGGAAGCTAAAATTATTGCCGGCCCTGATGAATCAGGATGTATCTATTTGTACTTTTTACATAAAAAAGGATTTGGATTTGAGTACAGCGGACAATTATCGGAAGAAAAAGAACAAATAACGACGCTACAAAACTATATTGATCGTGGAGCAACGTATTTGATAACGAATGACGATGCCACCTTACAAAATGAAAAAGTCAAACAATTAATTGAAAAAGAAGTAGTGGCAGAAAATAATTTTCATGTTTTTAAGTTAATACCAAAGAAACGATGAAACGACTAATGAATAGTTTTAAATATGCCTTCAATGGATTTATGAGTCTTTATAAGACAGGAGGCAATATTCGAATCCACTTTACTGCTGCATTGGTTGTAATCGCCTTAGCTTATGCTTATAAAGTATCCGCTATAGAATGGACGGTCTTACTGATTTGTATTGGAGTTGTTATATCGGCAGAAGCCATGAATACCTCTCTAGAGAAATTAACCGACATGGTATCACCCGACTTCAACAAAGAAGCCGGCAAAATAAAAGATATTGCAGCCGGTGCGGTTTTAATTCTTGCAATAATGGCAGCAATAATCGCGATAATAATTTTCTATCCTTATTGTTGCGGGTAATTAAATACCGGCATTCGTTCTGAATAATTTCACTGCGATTGCCATCAATACAACACCAAATACTTTTCTGATAATACTGATTCCGGCTTTCCCGAGAAGTTTTTCTAATGGTTCAACCATTCGCAATACCAAATAAACAACAATCATATTTACAGTAATACCAACCATGATAGTAGTAGTATCATATTGAGCACGCAAAGAAATTAAAGTAGTCATTGTTCCGGTACCAGCAATTAACGGAAAAGCAATAGGAACAATAGAAGCTGTTTCCGGAATTTCATCACGATACAAACGAATTCCCAAAATCATTTCCAACGCCAAGAAAAATATTACCAATGAACCGGCAATAGCGAATGAAGAAACATCTATCCCAATCAATTTTAAAATACTTTCACCTAAGAATAAAAAAAGCACCATAATTAAAAGGGATGCGAAAGTGGCCTTTTCTGCGTGAATAAATCCAACACGATTTCGTGTTTCGATAATCACAGGCAAAGAACCAATGATATCAATTACGGCAAACAAAATCATTGTAACCGTAATAATGTCTTTAACTGATAATTCCATTTAGGGTAGGTTTGGGATGCAAAGGTACTTATTCTAAAATAAACGGTTTTTAATTAACTAGCACAACCATTCGCAATCAATTGATATTCAACGTTTCAAACATATTTCACAAGCTTCAAAAGCCACTTTAACCAAATCTTAAGATTTCTCTGACACAAAAATGACACATAATAAAAACAAAATCCATTGTTGCGTGTTAATTTTGCATTCTCTTAAAACAAGATGCGTAAACTCATTTCATATCTCCTTCTATTTCTTATGTTGTCAGACATGGCAATGTCGGCAATAGATACTATTCGTGAGGTTAGTTTTCCTGAATTGAATGCTATTAAATACTCTTTAGTAGAAGAGAAAGAAGAAAAGAGCAAAGAAACAGGGAAGGATCAAATCAAATTTTTCGGTACTACGTACTCGTTAGACCTTCTCTCAACGTCATCATCATCAAATTGCTTTGCCGACATCGCATTTTATATTAGCGAATGTCATAAACAGTTATTAGAAATTCCTCCGGAAGCCTGATTTTTATTTCAGGTATCTTTTATTCACCTGAAAAAAATTTATTCAATCTTTCTTGAAATATTTCTAATTCCTAATCTAAATAATTAAGGAATAGGTTGCTTGCGACATAATGTAAATTATCATAATGCGCAATGTAATTCCTGTCCTACTAAAAACTATGAATTTAAATAAAGCAACACTGCGAAACGATATCCAATCCGGCTTAGTAGTATTCTTAGTTGCATTGCCATTATGTCTTGGTATTGCGCTTGCCAGCGGAGCGCCGTTATTTGCCGGAATTATATCCGGAATTATCGGAGGTATTGTTGTAGGTATGTTAAGCAATTCTCAATTGAGCGTATCAGGTCCCGCAGCAGGATTAACAGCAATTGTATTAAGCGCCATAACAACTTTGGGTAGCTTCGAAGTATTTCTACTTGCGGTAGTACTTGCAGGAGTTATACAACTATTATTAGGTCTAGCAAAAGCAGGAACAATATCAAATTATATACCGAGCAATGTAATTGAAGGTATGCTAGCTGCTATCGGAATAATTATTATTCTCAAGCAACTTCCTCATGCAATTGGTTATGATGTCGACAACGAAGGGGATTTCTTCTTCATTGAACAATCCGGAAGCAATACCTTCTCCGCAATAATCAACGCCATCAACTATTCGCATCCCGGAGCAATTATTATCACTATTGTATCACTGATAATTTTAATTGCCTTCACCAAAGTAGAATTCTTAAAGAAAAATAAGGCAATACCGGGAGCATTAATTGCTGTAGTTGCCGGTATCGCGATTAATGAAACATTTAAGATGACAGGATCAACACTAGCAATTTCGCAAGAACATCTTGTCAATCTTCCTACTCCGGGAAACTTCAATGAATTTGTTGGTCAATTCTCCTTTCCTAATCTGACAGCGATTAGTAATCCTGAGGTTTGGGTTATTGCGCTCACCTTAGCAATTGTAGCAAGCATCGAAACATTATTATGTATAGAAGCGGCAGATAAGATGGACCCGTTAAAGCGTTATACAAATACCAATAGAGAATTATTCGCACAAGGCATTGGGAATATTGCCAGTGGGCTTATCGGAGGTTTACCAATGACGTCTGTAATTGTTAGAACATCGGCAAATGTAAATTCAGGAGGCAAAACTAAAGCATCAACAATTGTACACGGAATACTATTATTAGTGGCTGTATTAACTATTCCGCTAATCCTCAACAAAATTCCTTTGGCTTGTCTTGCTGCAGTACTATTAATGATAGGATATAAATTGGCCGGGCCTACCATCTTCAAGCATATGTGGAAAGGCGGAAAATATCAATTTATTCCTTTTATAGTAACAGTAATAGCCGTAGTATTTACTGACTTACTTAAAGGTGTAGCAATTGGATTCATCTTCTCTGTATTCTATATTCTTAGAGCGAATTTAAAGTTAGCTTACTTCTTCAAAAAAGAAGATTACCATGAAGGCGAAATTATTACAATAAAGTTAGCGCAAGAAGTCTCGTTTCTAAACAAAGCTGCAGTAAAGCAAACTTTGCATCACTTACCAAGTGGAAGTAAAGTAGTAATTGACGCTTCCGACACTTTCTATATCGACTATGACGTACTTAAAATCATAAGCGACTTTATAGGAAACACTGCGAGTGACAAAAAAATAAATATTACACTTAAAGGATTTAAATCAGAATACAAACTTGAAAATGCGGCAACGCACGTAATCTCAAAATAAAATAATAATGAAAGCACATACATCAGAAACACAAGCATCAATCACTCCTCTAAGAGCGCTAGATATCTTAAAAGAAGGAAATTTACGTTTCGTAAATAATTTAATGGCCGATCGCAATTTACTTATGCAGGCTAATGAAACACGCGAAGGTCAATGGCCGTTTGCAGTAATCTTGAGTTGTATTGACTCTAGAACATCAGCAGAGTTAATATTTGATCAAGGGTTAGGCGACATTTTCTCAATTCGTATAGCAGGCAACGTAGTTAATACTGATATCCTTGGCAGCATTGAGTTTGCTTGCAAGGTCGCCGGATCGAAATTAATTGTAGTACTAGGACATACTCAATGTGGTGCTATTAAAGGAGCATGTGATCATGTAGAGATGGGAAATCTTACCGAATTATTGTCGAAAATACAACCTGCAGTATACGAAGAAAATGAAGTATCAGATCATTCTCTAAGAAATTCGAAAAACAACAAATTTGTTGCTAACGTAACTAATTTAAACGTTAAGAGATCCGTTTCTTCAATTGTAAATAGAAGCTACATCCTAGAACAAATGCTCGAAAAAGGCGAAATCGCTATAATAGGTGGAGTTCACAATTTAGAGACAGGAAAAGTTGATTTCATGGAAGACACTTTAATTTCTGATAGAGATTCGATGATGAAAGCGCTAAAATAAAAAAGGCTTTATAAGGTTAGGTTTATAGTAGGTTGGATAAGGGAAGGGCAGAAGTTTTGTCCTTCCCTTTGTTTGTTATGTTCGACTTGTTATTTACTTTTAATGCATGAAACAATTGCTTCTATTGTTCTTATTCCTAAGTGCCATTTGTCAAGCACAAACTCCCTCATTAAACGATCATACCGTTTGTTTTTATTACAATTGGTATGGTTCTAATTCAATTGACGGGAACAATTACCATTGGGCTCATCCTGTGATGCCTCAAAACGATAATGACACTACTAAAAAATTCTTCCCGGGCAATGGAGATATTGGAGCTAACTTTTATCCCTCAAATGGCGAATATAGTAGTGCTGATCCGGCGCTTATCGAAAAACACATGCAAGAAATTGAAAGTGCGGGAATAGGAATAATTGCAGTAACATGGCTTGGAGAAAATGATTATACTTTTAAGAGTGTAACTCCCCTGCTCGATGCTGCCTCTCGACATGGAATTAAAGTGTGTTTCCAAATAGAGCCTATCGTTCGCAAAACTGTTTTTAGTACATGCGATGCCGTTAGATTCATCATCGATAAGTTTGGCAATCATCCGGCCTTCTACAAAAGCAAAGAAACAAATCGCCCAATGTTTTTTGTGTATGACAGTTATGTAATTCCCGCAAAAGAATGGGCAGTAGTATTAAGTGATTCAGGAAAGCAAAGTATACGAAATTCCAAATATGACTCCGATATGATCGGACTTTGGTGTTGGAAGGAAGATAGTTTATTCTTCGAGCAATCGGGTTTCGACGGATTCTATACTTATTTTGCTAGCCGCGGATTTACTTTTGGCTCTACTCCTGAAAACTGGTCTTCACTGCAAAAATGGGCTGATTTACACAAACAAATTTTCATTCCTTCAGTTGGACCGGGATACAACGACGAACGTATTCGTCCGTGGAATACTCGAAACAATAAAGATCGCGAAAACGGGAAATACTATGATCGAATGTTTGAAGATGCAATAGCATCTAAAGTAAAATGGATTGGCATAACATCTTTCAACGAATGGCATGAAGGAACACAAATTGAACCGGCGACGAAACATATCGTTAAGCAATATCAATTTTTAGATTACGGTGAGCTTAATGAAAACTATTATTTAATTCGCACTAACTATTGGTTACAACAATGGAAAGAAAGTAAAAGCCATTAAAAAGCAAAGCCCCGAATTTCTTCGGGGCTTTTTGATTATTTCAATTTAAATGTTTCCAAAAACTTAGTAGTGTAATTACCTTTTCTGAAGTTTTCATCTTGCATTAATTGCTGATGGAAAGGAATTGTTGTCTTCACTCCTTCGATTACGAATTCGCTCAAGGCTCTTTCCATCGTTTGTATTGCTTCTTCGCGTGTTTGAGCGATAGTGATCAACTTAGCGATCATACTATCGTAATACGGAGGAATAGTATATCCTGCGTAGATATGAGAATCTACACGAACACCATGTCCGCCGGGTTGATGCAACACAGTGATTTTGCCTGGTGAAGGACGGAAATCATTGTAAGGATCTTCGGCATTGATACGGCATTCGATTGCGTGCATTGTAGGGAAGTGATTCTTTCCGCTGATAGGAAC
>JAKPPP010000061.1 GCA_029547265.1 Bacteroidota bacterium | reverse complement strand
ACAAAGCCGTACAGAACGGCATAAGTCGCATTTAAGACCTCGAAAATTTGATGGGCATAAGGTAAAACATCCTTGATTTTCTTGATCTGCAAAGTATGTAACCCAAGTCGCTGTTTGACAATCTGGGAAACATTAACGAGTTTCTGGGGCATAGTCTTCGGTACGGTGATATCGTATTCGACCCAATCGATATCTTTTTGGTATCCTAACTGCTCGAGATATTTTGGGTAGTAAGGATAATTATAAATGGTTGCCATTGTTCCAATCTCTTGAAAGCCTTCAATCAACATTCCCTCACGATCCAGATCGGTAAAACCCAGTGGACCATGAATGGCTTCAACTCCCAGCTCTTTACCCCAATCTTGGAGCGCCTTAAAGAGAGCCATAACAACTTCCTCATCATCTATAAAATCCACCCAGCCGAATCGTAAATATTTCTTACCGCAAATTTCCACAAAGCGCTTATTGTAAATACCGGCAATGCGGCCCGCCAATTTGCCATTTTTATATGCCAGCCAGTAACGCGTGTCACAGAATTCACAGGCGGGATTGCGACGTGGATCCAGCGTATTCCTTTCATCAAAATCCAATGGTGGTATGTAATATGGATTATTACGATAAAGCTTCAGTGGAAACTTTATGAACTGTTTTAATTGCCGGGGAGTTGCCACTTCAACAATATTGACTGCCATAGTTACTCCTTATAAATTGTAGGTAATTTCAAATCAATTATAGATAATTAGTCCGTACCTCTGTCAATTTCCTTCTCTCTAAAAACGGTTGGAATAAATTAAATCCGATCGCAACGTTTGATGAATTTTCACTGAAAATTTCTGCAACTTAAAATCAAGACAAATCTTGATTCTCTCCAATTCACCCGGTTTAATTTTCCCTGAGCACTTCGGAATCGTATAGGCTCTCAAAATAACTTTTATGTTGTGCCTCTTCGGAAGCTAATTTTTCGAACAAATTCGCTACCTCGGGATCACAACTGGTTTCGGCTAAAGTTTTATATAATTTATGAGAAAGTTCTTCGCGCTGAATAGCAGTCATAAACATGTTGCGATAATTTTGATTTTCGACTGCAGGTACATAATATTCACCAAGTTGAATATTATCAACTGACGGAATTGCCTGCGATTTGAATCCGGCTTTACGAAATTGTTCTAATGTATTGATATGCTGACGCTCCACCAGCTCGATTCCTCGAATAGCTTCCATCATAGCCAGTGATGGCGCTTCCTGCAACAAACGGTGATAGAAACGAACAGATTCTCATTCGCGCTCAATTGCAAAATCCAGTATATTTTCAAATTGACTGCACTCCATCGTTTCACCCGGGATTTATTAATTCAATAAACTATATGCAATTTAGCCTAATTTATTCTCCAACGCAAGATTTCTGCCGAGCCCGGATTTCAAACCACATTACTATATCGTCTTGAATAGAAAAATAGTATTTATCAAAGATAACTATGCAGTCCTTTTAATAAAAAACTCACTCCGAAATAAGTAAAAATCACTGTCAGAAAAGCAATTATGACGATTACCGCTTTCTTGACTCCTCTCGGCTTTAGCAAGTGAAAATAAAATGCTAAAACCA
>JAKPPP010000059.1 GCA_029547265.1 Bacteroidota bacterium | reverse complement strand
GTTTTGGCTTGAAGATTGGCTGATGAATTACAACGACACGATAGTAATTAAATCGAATTATCTCGATAATCCTTTTTTGCCTGAAACAGAGAAAAACAGGATCGCAACGCGTGCAAAGCGAGACAAGAATTTCAAACGAATACACATCGATTGCGAGTACGGAATAAGCGAAGGCGTAATATTCAGCAATTGGCAGCAAATCGATGTTATGCCTGAAGGAGATGGAGTTTACGGTTTGGACTATGGTTTCTCGAATGATCCGACTGCGCTTGTAAAAGTTATTGAAACACCTGAAGCGTTCTATGTTGACGAACTGATTTACAGGACAGGACTATTAAACCGCGACATAGTTAGATTGATGGAGCAATTAGGTATAAGAAAAGATTACGACGAGATCATTGCTGACAGTGCAGAACCTAAAAGCATACAGGAGCTGCACAACGCTGGTTTCAACGTGAAGCCTGCAAAGAAGGGAGCTGACAGCATACGTGCAGGTATCGACAAGCTGCAAAGCAAGCCGATCTATGTAACGAAGCGAAGCACGAATTTGATTAAGGAGTTTCGCAACTATTGTTGGGCAGTTGACAAGGACGGCAAGCCTACGAACAAGCCGATTGACGCTTATAATCACGGAGTTGACGCATTCCGCTATGCCATATCTCCAGAACACAATTTCAAATTTGCCATAAAATAAAATCGATGGGACTGTTTACAAGAAAGAAAAAGACGGATAATGTTCAGAAGCTGCAAGCGTTTTATGCTTCTGTTATCGGGAGCAATCCCGTCGTTTGGTACAGCTACAATGCTGAAGACTTTGTGAAGAACGGTTACACATCGAACGCCGAAATTTATAGCATTGTGAAGAAGATCATCGACAAGGCCAACGTTGCAACACCTTACCTTTATGTTGATAAACAAGGAGTTAAGTCGAAACGATATTTGACAACGAAAGGATCGAGAGACACGGCCTTCGGTGCTGCCGAACATCGGCTTGAAATACATAAAGCGCTCGATTACGCACCTGACAATCTTGATTTGTCGATGTTATTAAAGAAGCCGAATGATGAGCAAACATGGCGTGAGTTTATCACTCTTGTAAGAATTTTCTATTTCGTGCAGGGCGAAGCGTTCATTTACCGCGAAGCTGGCGACGACAATTGTGCATTGTCGCTTCATGTTATCCCTGCGCACCTGATGAACATGCACATCGATAACGGAAAGTTGGTAGGCTGGAGGATGAATTTGTTGAACGGA
>JAKPPP010000050.1 GCA_029547265.1 Bacteroidota bacterium | reverse complement strand
TCGCAAGCTATTCCCTGTTATCTCAAACGGTACAGTTTTAACTTTTGTGAAAACACGAACATTCAAGGACGCATCGATAATGTTTGATAAATCCTCTGGCTGCCCACCCCTTGTGATAATCCAGACAAGTACAAAATCGTTGCCAATTCTTATCTTTTTCATAATTACTGAAATAAATGTTTATATTTTTTAGGTATCTGTCTTCTTAAAACAGTCTCAATCTCTTTCACGCTAATATCCAAATCTTTGTTTAGATCGAATATTTTGTTCTGCTTAGCGACTATATCTTTCGTAATCACATAATCAGGTTTACCGATGGCCGCAGGGTAAAACACGGCTAAATATACATCCACCAACGTCTTCATTTTACCTTTGTACGGCATTAAATAAGCAAATACATAGTCAAGTTGCTGCACGTTGTTCATCGAAAGTAGAACCCACGTAGTCGTGCCTAATGCTTTCGCAGTAGATGGCATAAATTGTATCAGGCCTGCGGCCATACTTGTCTGATTGACCGCTTTCGGATTTAATCTGCTTTCAAACCACATCACGAACATCAACCAATTCGGATCGATGCCGAGTTCACCTGAAATCTTTATGACTTTGTCTATGAACTCTTCTTTGTTCTCTTTAACGTATTCTTCAAATGCTATCATTTTTCTTTTTCTGTATCAATTTTATCCTTCAACTCATCCAAATTAACGTCGAAATGACGCTCCGTCTTGTCAATCATTATCTTTTGCAGTAACCGCCAAAACATGCCTTCCTTCTCTCCACGACACGAACTTTCATTCTCGAGAATAGACCACGCCTGTTCAAAGCAAATTATTCCTGCTACAATGTATGACAACGGTACGTCCATGTACACGAAAACCCAATGCTCAACCAAATACGCCAAAATTATAAGTATCAACCGTTTAGGGATAGTTAATCGTATAACTTTCGCGAATGAAAAGCTTTTGAATTTTGCGTTCTCTTTAAGAACCTTGTCAGGATATTGCTCGCTCGCTCTTTTGTTTAACTGATACGCAGTCCACGTATCATAGAGTATGAAGATTATAACAATGATCATCAGCGGGAATGTCGGCTTAAACTCTTTTATAAGAAACCCGACGTACCCTCCAACTGTCATGAACAATATCTTAAAATAATTTGGTCCGTGATCCATATTCGTGCGTGTTTTATGTGTCATTTAACGATTTATCGATGTGCTCATTTATTTCGACTTCATTTCTTTAAGTACTCCATAACGACGTCAACGAAAGTGCCGTTCTTGTCAGGATTACTCATTATAAGATCAGCACAATCGCTTTCGGTGAAGATTTTCGTGTCGATATTTGAAGGCTCTTTCAACCACGCTTCCATCACGGGACGAAACGCCTCGTTCCATTCATCCTGCGCATCACCTTCCTTCCATCCTTCAGGCTTCGTTTGTTCGCTTATTTCTTGCCTAACACGTTCGTACTCGTCGTAAAGCGCTTTCAATTTCACGCGAAGCATTACGTATTTCACAAGCGCTTCACGCGAAAGGCTTCCGTTCTTAATATCGCGTATCATCATAAAAAGAGATACTGCTTCGTTACGTGTCATCGAGCTTGTAGCTGCCGTTGACGTTGATGACTTTTCTTTCGAGTTAATTTTCTTTGTTGTCATAATTAATTTATAGTCAATTGATTATACATATTCTAAATAATTACCAACTATTGTTTCCATTAATATTGAATTATATTGAATATAAAAAGTTACAGCTTTTTTTGCTGAATCCATTGAACCCATATCTTCACCTTCATAGTATCTCATAAAATTTGCTACTGAAAGCAATAATTTAGTTGTTGTTCCTCCTGATATATTTTTATATCCAGTCCAACCAGATAAAGTTCCATCAATTATTTCAGATGGAGTTGCATCCAAAACTCCTGTCTTATATGGTGTTACTGCTCCTGATGCAAATGTTGGTCGTGCATATAATTTGAAGAAAAGTGAATTCAAATTAATATTTACAGTAGGTTTTATTTCAACAACTAAATTAACAGTGCCAGAATCATCCAATAAAAAAGGATTTGTTGAACTTAGATCTCCGATAGGTGTATAATTTACAGATGATGTTTTATTGATTCCTATTACTGATATAGTTCCAGGAAAAGAATTTGAAGAAGTAATTGCTGCTCCTGATTCTGATGAGAGATTATAAGGCAAAGCTTTCAGCATTCCATTTATTGTTGTTGAATATCCAACAGAATCTTCTGTTGCAGCACACACATAAAAACTGGTTGCATTTGTTGGAAATTCACTACCAAAACGAATACGGGTATTAAGAGATGTAATCTTACTTGTTGATGTCATATATCCAATAAATACATTATCACTAAAAAATAGAATTGCATAATACATATCAGAATAATCGTCAAGCATAGTAGCATTTAAGTCAGATTCAGATTGTTTAATATCTATATCAACATAATTCTGAAATTTTGGATAAAATGAAATTGGTATCTGTTTAATAAATGGTGCAACAGCATTATGATTATATCCTCTAAAATCGCCAAGTCTAAAAAATTCATTATTTGAACCTCCTCTTGGTTTCTCATATGAAAAATTATATGATATAACCTCTGAAGGGGTAAAAGTCTCAGTATGTTTAGAAATACCATAATTAACATTCTGTAAATCTTGCTCAACTATACCTGTAAGTTTATTATATCTAATTGGCTTCCACTTGCTCCACTTATTTATCTTGTTGCTTGTGCAAAGAGCACCTACATCATTCGTTGCTGCTCCTATTGCGCTTGCAACCTTTGAAGTTGTAATTCCTGTTGTTGGTAATGCTGCCATAGTTATACCTCCTTTATTTTGTAACAAGTTACTTCGCCTGTTACGGTTAAACTTCCTTCTACTATCAAGTTACCTTTCACTGTAACATCGCCATTAATTGTACCTTCAAGAGCAATCAATTTTTCTACAGGGACTTCCACTATCTTGTCCCGAT
>JAKPPP010000048.1 GCA_029547265.1 Bacteroidota bacterium | reverse complement strand
CTTTAATTCATTGCGCATATTTCTACTGAAAGAAGGCAAACGAAATACTACAAATGCTTTCTCTAAAAGTTGAATATATTTCTCGACGGTTTCAGAATTTAATCCACAGATTTGTCCAATCTCATGACAGCTGATTTGTTGTGCTGTTTGAAAGGCTAATGCTTGAACAAGCTTCTCTAATTTATCAGGCTTTTGAATGCGATCCCAAGTTAAAATATCTTTATACAGATAGCTATTCGTTAATTGTTTTAAGAGTTCTGCTTCATGTCCTTTTGAGGTAACAATTTCGGGATAATATCCGAAGACCATACGATGTTCGAGCAAGCGCTTTTCCTCTATTAAACTAGTATGATTTACCATTTCAGAAAACGACAATGGAAATAAATGATACTCCCATTTTCGTCCCGTTAATGGTTCGTTTATTTTATTAGCAAGATCAAAAGCAGAAGATCCTGTTGCCAGTACTTTTACATCTTTAATTTGATCGGTGATCAGCTTAATGCAAACCCCGATATTTTCTATGCGTTGAGCCTCATCAATTACAACTGTTTTAGCATCACCGATAAGTGATTTCAATTTGGTAGAAGTTGGTTCTTTCAAAAAATTTCGCACGTCTGATTCATCACCACTCCACCAAATAACGGGTGAAGTAAACTCACTTTCTAGAATTTGATAGAGCGTGCTTTTCCCAACCTGACGTGGCCCTAAAAGGATTACTGCTTTTCGATCAGACAACCTTTTTACAAGCACCTCTTGAAGCTGCCTTTTTATCATTTTTTCGGATTGAACCGTAAAATTAATACTTTTTTTTCGGATGCATTCGAAATATTTATAGTTTTTCTTCGATTTTTGAGTAATAAACGTCCAATTCAGCCTATAAATTCAATAGAAGACTATTTTGTAATAGCCTTGAAGTATTTTTTGGCACACTACTTCACTAATCAAGGATATAAAAATCAATAATGAACAATAACAGGCAAATTTTTTCGTCTTTCTGACAATATTTCCTCTTTTCACGCTTACTTGTTCCGTGATTAGCGTAATTCTTATCACATTTATCTGACTGATATTCAACCTTCTGTATTTAACTTTGAGATGTGAAACAGATACCAATAGGAAAAATTATAGAGGAGAAGTTCAACGAAAGTGGGCTAACGAAGCGTGCTTTTGCAGAAAAAATCGGAATCAGCCAACGTCATCTTTATACATTATTCGAGAAAAATTCTGTTGACACATTGCAGCTACAACGCATCTGCGAGATTTTACATTTCGACTTTTTTGCTGCCTTTACCGACTACCGCGCTCCGAAAACTAAAGTAACGAGTGAAGAACCAACCGAGAGTTATCCGGCTAAAGTTAGTTTTAAATTAGAGATTAATATTTCTGGTAAGATTAACAAAACCGAAATAATGGAAGCAGTAGCAGCAGAGCTCAATCGCCGTTTTTAATCACGTTTAACAATCTCAAAATTTCTTTCGAGTACAGATAAACCATTAGTGGAAATACGATCACTATGGCTTTATTATACATGAATGCAGCTTGAAAGTCGAGGTGTATTAAATGTTGTACAGCGCGTGTCATTCCACACCCCGGACAAGTACGATGTAACAGTAAAACCGAAATACAAATTGATTGTCCTTTATCGAAAAAATCAGCAGGCAAAATCAATAGTACCACGGGAATAATTCCGAGGACCATCAACCAAATCTTAGCCTTCGATTTTTTCAAGAGAGCAATTATCGACCTCTATCGTATAAGATGAAGGCATGAATGATTCCAGGTAGCCAACAAAGTAAGCACAATAGAATATTTATTGCTAGAGGCTCGAACTCCCAGTCGGTCATAAGTCCTACAGCAATTGGAGGAAGGAAAATACAAAGCAAGATTAAAACGATTTCAGGGATATCGTTATCGCCACCTCCACGATGTTCCTTCACTGCTTTCTTCAGCGCTTTATAAGCTTTGTACTTACTAATCTTTTTCGGTGCTGTAACTTCTGCTTTCTTCTCCGGGTGATTTACCGAAAGCTTTTTTGCAGGAACAAAAGAATTATCACTGCTCGCAGATATATCAGAAGCAGGGGCTTGTACTGTTTCAACTTCAATACTAGGTTCAAGCAATTTTGTCGCAGCAATATGATCAGCTTTCGGCATTTGTTCTTTGCTCATTGCAGTAGTGGCAAAAGAGCCGTTCTTACCCCAATCGATATAATATCCCGATTGGTAACGACGCTTCTCCATTGTACATGAAGAAATTGCGATGATTGCAACAAATAACAATAAAATTGTCCCGATTCTATTTTTCATAATGCAGTAAATTAAACGACAATA
>JAKPPP010000004.1 GCA_029547265.1 Bacteroidota bacterium | reverse complement strand
GATACCAACGCATCATCAAAAAATTATGATTGCGAAAGTAAAAGAATATAATTTTGAAACTATTTCGAACGACATCAACGACCTGATTGCATTGTTCAATGCACAAAACAATGAGATGATCGTTAAAAAGATGAAGGAAATAGTTCCTGAATTCATCAGTCAAAATTCGGTTTATGAGAAACTAGATGAAAAGATGAATGAGCGTAAATCTTAATTCATCCGTCTTGAATCATATAATTTTTCCTATGAAGAACTTCCTCCTAGCATTTCTATCATTAATTACAATAACAGCATCGTCGTGCATGTCGGGTACACCCTCAACAAAACTACATTATTTAATTCGCGAAGCTAAAGTTTCTTCCTCGGCTCCTCCTCTTATTGTTTTGTTACACGGTGTTGGAAGCAATGAAGAAGATTTATTTTCATTAGCCAATAATTTACCTGATCGTTTTTTGGTAGTATCGGCACGCGGCCCTGTAACATTAGGACCCGGAAGTTACGGATGGTATCATTTAGATATGTCGACAGGTAAGATAGTTTATGACAAAGCTGAAGCGGAGAAAGCTCGACTGACCATCATACAATTCCTACAAGATTTAAAATCAGAACACCCTTACGATACATCACAGGTGTACCTCATGGGATTCAGTCAAGGGAGTATTATGTCGCTAAGTGTCGCTTTGACACGCCCTGATTTGATAAAAGGAGCAGCTATTATGAGCGGAAGATTATTGGAAGAAATAAAACCGCAGATCAACAAAGGAGCAGTTTTAAGTAGAATGAAAATATTCATTTCGCATGGCACAAACGACCCGGTTTTAAATATTAGCCAAGCTAGAAGTTGCGTTCAATTTTTGAAAGAAAACAATTTGAATCCCGAGTACCATGAATATCCAGAGCAACATACAATCAGCAATGCTATGTTTCAAGACATGCTGAAGTGGCTTAATAAATAGTTGTTTATTGAACTCGAAAGAAAGATTTCACTTGATGTGATGTAGCTAAAAAACGTAAATCGATACCAACTACTCCATCATTTTTAGTAGTGTAAATTTTGTAAACACGTTTATTTGCGTAAATCGAATTAAGTGTATCGTGTTTTAACATATACACATCATTATAGCTTTTACTTCCTAAAGTATAGGTGGGATATAAAGAATCTCCCGGCTCCAGCGCTATTGGATTAGTTATTTGAATGTTTTTATAAAAGTCGAGAACATACCAATAGGTATCAGTTCGATTAGTTATTTTTCCGAAAGTTTCTTCGATTAAGTTTTGTGAAAACGTCCCTGCTTTCTCGCCTGAAGAATCACTTTGGGCAAAAAAACTTTTAGAAACTTCGCAACGCTCTTCACAGTCGCAGCCACCTAGTTCATTTTTTTTACAAGGATTATAATCGGTAGGATTTGAAGATGAAAGATTCTGAACCTTAAAAGACAAAGTATCGCCTGCGCCATCAGCAAACAGAAAAACAGCTCCGGTATCAGCATGAATCCATGAAGATCCTTCAGCCGAAACAGAACCACAATGAAATTGTTTATCGCAATTGCAGCTCGATAGTATAAAAAGGCTAAACAAAAATAAGGCTAAACATGATTTCATTGTAATTTCTTTTAGTGTTTCACTTTATTAAGTTTCTGAATGAACATATGTTCGGCAGTTTGATATAAACTCACCACCTTATTTTGCATGTCAGGTTCTACTGAAGTAGGCTTCATATCACCCGTAAATCGATCGAATTTATATTGAGTAATTTTCTTCTGAGGTGACAATACTACCAACTTATTATCTTGTATATATCCTAACTTCTGGTAAGTTCCAACAAAAGCACGCTCTTCTTCTTTCTTCATGGTAAAAATATCTTTACCATAGAAAGTCGATTTATAACTCCAATTCATCATTGCCATCAATGTTGGAGGAATATCAACTTGAGAGCATAATTTATCGATCATTTGAGGTTGCACAATTTTAGGTGCATAAATCACGCAAGGAATTTGATACTTCAATACCGGAATTTCCGATTTTCCTGCGCTGCTTCCGCAATGATCGGCAACAATCACAAATATTGTACTATCAAACCATGGTTTTAGCTTTGCTGCTTTGATAAATTGCTCTAATGCGTAGTCAGTATAGCGAACACCACCCGTTCTATTAGGGGGAAGCTTAATGCCGATCTCAGGGAAAGTATAAGGCTTGTGATTTGATGTGGTCATGATAAAGTTTAAGAAGGGTTTTCCTTCAGCAAAACTCTTATCAGCTTCTTTCATAGCTCTACGATACGAATCACCATCACATGTACCCCAAACATTAGCAAAGGTAATTTCATTATCGGCGAAGACGCTTCTGTCGACAATTTCATATCCGTTACCACTAAAAAATGTATTCATGTTATCGAAGTAACCAAATCCTCCGTAAATGAATTTATTTTGATAACCTTTCTGCTTAAATATCTCGCCCAACGAATATAAATGATCGTTACCGGGGCGACGAACAAGGCTAGTACCCGGAGTTGGAGGAATACACAAATTCAATGCTTCTAATCCACGAACTGTTCTTGTGCCATTAGCATATAAATTGGTAAGAAAGATTCCTTCGTGAGTAAGAGAATCGAGGAACGGCATATCGTACCCATCTTCACCTCCGATGTACTTCATGAATTCACCACTCAAACTTTCCACTGTTACAAACATAACATTGTAACGCTTCTCCTCTCCTACTCTTTTAACAGAATACAATGGATTTACCTTTCCCGGTTCATCATAAACAATAAGTGAATCGGACATTAAATCTTGTAAAGTTTTAAATGCCATTTGATCATCAACTGTAGTATAAAAATGATCGTAATCAAGTTGATTGTTTTTAAAGGCTTCGAAAAGCGAATAAATACCATTTTTAGCTAACTCTTTATTGTAAGCATTGGTACTAATTTCGGCCCATGCGTGAGTGACGAAGAAAAAAGAAAAAATTGCAGGCACCAGTAGTATTCCACCTGTTTTCAATCGGCTGCCAAAAGATTGGCTATCGTTTAAAGCATCATTTACAATCGACTTTTTAACAGTTCTGCGAATAATTAAAGCACTCACTGCAGCTACAATTGTCAACAACAAAGGCAACGAATACGATTCTACAATATTCCCAATTACCTCTGTTGTATAAATCAGATAATCAACTGCAATAAAATTGAAACGTACTTCGAATTCATCCCAGAAGAAATATTCAGCGATTACATTAAACACCCAAATAAAAACAGTTAAGCTATAAAAGAACCATACGAGTCCTTTGTACACTTTACTCTTTGCAATTATTGGAGGAATTATGATCGTAAAGAATATAAAGGGCACCATAAAATAGGAACAGGCCACATCATCAAAAAACATACCTACACTAAACGACTTCAAGAGCTCAAGTACATTCCAACTAATTTGTCCTGCCGACTTAATCATCAGAATAACTCTCGTGATGAAGGAAAGAACCAAAAAGATAATAAACAGCGACTTTACAATTTTAAATCGCCCTGTAAATAGTGATTGCATGAATTTGTGATTAATGAAAATTAACCGTGAATTGTTTCTTTAACGCCAAAGCCTTTTATGATTTCACCTTCATAATCGAGCCACTCTTGCCATCTCTTTTCCACATCTTCACCTATAGCATATTTCTTGGCAAAATTTAAAAACATTGTATAATGATTTGCTTCACTTACCATCAACATTCGATAGAATTCTCGCAAATCGGCATCATTAATATTATCTGACAAAACTTTAAATCGCTCACAGCTACGAGCTTCTATCATTGCACCAAACAATAATCGATCAATCAAATGTACTTCGCGAGAACCACCCTTTCGTTGAAAATCATACAAGAGGTTAACATACTCGTCGCGTCGCTCTTTGCCTAACACAAATCCTCTTTCAATCAACTTTTGGTGAACTTGCTGAAAGTGGCTTAATTCTTCCTGCGCCAACTCCAACATGGCAGTCACCAAATCGGTTTTCTCAGGGAATTTTACAACTATAGTAATCGCGTTAGTTGCTGCCTTCTGCTCACAAAATGCATGGTCAGTAAGAATCTCTTCGATGTTCTTCTCCACAATATTTACCCATCGCGGATCAGTTGGCAATTTTAAG
>JAKPPP010000338.1 GCA_029547265.1 Bacteroidota bacterium | reverse complement strand
ATTTACGTGTGATTGTTCCGCTACCGATTAATGTCATGATGTTGGCTGATTGTGTAATACTGTTCGTTCAACATTTTCAAGTTCGATAATAGCAGTTGAGCGTTGTTTACCTCCTATGAAATTAGCATTAGTAAATTCAACTGTAACCTCAGCATACATCACCGCCTTAGCATTCGCCTTAATGTTTTCGGACGTGTTTAAGAATAGATAAATCTTTCCCGTTGCTAAGTCTGCCTTACTTGCTGATGATAGCGTAGTGAATCCCGTTAGTGCGTTCTTTGAGAATTTAGCAATAATATTATCACTCTTTTGATACAAGGCAATAATAATACCCACCGCCCCCGACATATCGAGCGGTGTAGTTCCATCAGCCTCGAAGATTGATAGTTCTATTCGATAAGAATCTGAGCGGTTCATTTGTTATTTAGTTTGAATGTAACGCATCGAATGAATCTCTGTTGTTAGAGATGAATGCTGATACCGAATTATCGTTAGTTGCATCGAATGATTCGAGTTGATCGAATTGTGCAACTGTCATGTTTGACGCTTTGAATCCTTGCATCCCTAACGTTTCTGTTAGTTCAATTTCAAAGATTGCCGAATCAGGTCCTTTGACTGCCTTCACGAGAGCAGTGTTATTTTGCGTGAATGATACTTTTGTGATTTGTAACATGTTATGCAGGTATTATGAATTGTTCTAAATAATATACATTAAATCCTCCTACGGTTCTTCTTGACACTACTACATAATCGCCATTGTCGCCAACTAAATCATAGAATCCACTTCCAATACCGTTATCAACTATTTGCCCGTTTGCTGAAACAAATGAAGCGGCGAAAGAAGTAACAGTAATTGTTCTGCCAACCGCAGGTCGAATTATAACCTTCTCAAATTGGCTTGGCATTCCCGTTAATGAATCAATAGTAATATCAGCCGTTCCTACTTCAAAGATTCCGTAAGCGTAATTCGTGCCGTTAGCATTCAAGTCTAAAGTCGAACCTGTAACTGCACTCGAACCGTCTAACACATCAACTGCATCTGAACCTTTCGAGTTGATAACGCAATTCTCGATAATAGCATCGGGGCGTAATTCAATTCCAATTACGCCCCCTGCTGAAGGGAATGACAATACATTATAATTAAATTTGAATCCTGCGTCTGTTGATTCAGTTGCCGATGATAAGTGTACATTCTCAATGTTATTATATTTAAACTCTCCATTCATCGTGCCGTAATTACTGCCAAATAATGCCGTATTGAGTATATTAAATTCATACGCCCCATAGATGCACTCAAATGATGATCCGATTGATTCTATATTCGTAAA
>JAKPPP010000399.1 GCA_029547265.1 Bacteroidota bacterium | reverse complement strand
GAAGTTTGAACTTTCTGGGTCAATATCTTTTACTGGAAAAAGAAAATCATCGATTCCGATTGTCCCGGGCAACAGATTGTTGTATATAAGCTCGTAGAATGTTTTTATGCGTCTTGTAAATTGGTTGAGTTGTTCAGCCATTTTTTATCACCTCTCAATTATTTTCGTTTAATGTAGAAGCCACGTGCAGCCCATGCCGCAATCATGTCTTCCGTAATTGTTAACGCAGTACCGGAGCTGTTAAGAATGCCCGCTGCGTATACTTCGCCGCCAATGATTATGCTATCGTAATCATTATCAACAAGAGTCCTATCTTCACCAAGAAATATACCAGCGATATTGCCACTTGATAGCACTGTATATCTATCGTTGTTTGCATCATATTCAAGCGCCATGCCACGTTGATATGTTCCAGCGGCGAATTTCACTTGCTGTGTCTTAACATCGCCAGCAATTAGATTATTTGTTATGTAACTTGTTGCCATTACACCACCTCCGAAAAATGTTTTTTCGCCATTTCGGCAGAAGCCTTGTCGTATTCTTCAATACTCTTGTCAATATTTTGCAGCTTGCTTTTTCCCACGGCGTCCTGGTCTCCCGGCGTCTGCTTCTTGACGAGATTACCAAAATCTATTGCGCTATTATTAGCACGTAATTCTCGTTGCCTTCTCAATTCTTCTTTAGCAAATTCACTTTCGTCAATGCCATTCTGAATCGCGGCAGCAACATCTTTAGTCATCTGCACACCAGCCATTTCAAGAATATTATATATCCTCAATTTTTCGGCGACGGCATCAGACTCTAATTTTCCTTTTGCGATTGCTGATTCAATTGCTTTATCGAATTCAGCTTTCGCCTCTGGATTAGAATCCAGAAACTCTTGAAGGGTCATTGTTATTTCCTCCCTGTTGTTTAATAAATTATCGTTTGCTGAATTTGAATCATCAGCAGTTGATTTCTTTTTTTCATTCGTTGCAGGCTCGAACGATTTGTATTTTATATTGTGATCCTTCAGCCATTTTTTCGCTTCGTCGGCAGTCCAATTTTCAATCGAAAATCTATACGCTTGTGTTGTCGTTGTATCTTCGCCTTTTAATTTCCCAATGATGATACTTATTCCTTCCGCTCCTTCAAGTTTTTTCCGCCTGAACGAATCTTCTTTGAATTCCTCAGGATCGCGAATACGCGCGGCGTGTTCATTGGGATACGGATTATAGTATTCATTTTTTTTGTTAAGAATATTATCAATATCTATTTTCGCTGCGATTTTTGTATACTCATCTTTGAAATTTATTTCACTTTGCTTCAGTTGTGAGTCAATTTTTTTCATTCGCATCATGACTAATTGTTTTGCGTTCGTTGTCGCAGCCTCTTCAATGCTCTTGTTAATTTCATCTTTGTAACTTTCTTCTATATAAATTTCATCAATTGATTCTATAACATTGTCAATAATTCCACTCTCAGCTAACTGCTCCCAGCCAATGTACCAAATTTCATTTTTTAATTTTTCCTTCATTTCGTCTTTGGTAAATTTTAATCTCTTCTGATACGCTTCTATTATTATATTTTCAATTGCGCGCATGATGTCAGCCTGCAACTGCATATCATCCGCATTGCCAATCGCAAAAGTTGTTACTCTGTGCGCCATCCAGATTGAATTTTTAAATGCGCTTATTTTATCGCCTGCCATCGTGATGTAGCTCGCCGCACTGGCAGCGTATGGCAATATAACGAATTCAATCTGTCCTTTGTAATTAACTAATATATTATATATTTCAAACGCTTCGATAACACTTCCACCCGACGAATTAATAAGTATCTGCAATTTTTCTGTCGAATTCGGATTTATCATTTGCAATAATTTTTCAGAAGTTATATCAACACCAATAACACCTTTCATATATATTGTTTTCATATCTCATCTCCTACTGGTTTTTGATATTCGTCATCGTTTGATTCTAAATCATTCCCAATAACAGAATTTTTTTTCTCTGGCGCTCGACTTCGCCATTCGTCCATTTGCTGTTGCCACTCCTCAATTTGTGCATCCCATTCCGTCGCCGAATAATTCATTGTTGCGTCAGCCGGAGTGATGAACGCATTATCCTTTGCTGTGACGAGTGCGCTAACTTCTTGCACGGGATTGATGTGCCCCGGTATCGGACCGAGCCAATTCCCATTTAACGTTGCTTCCCGCACAATTGGATTGCTGAAAAAATTTTCTGGCATTTCGATAACATTTGAAAGAAATAAATATTTTGCAACTTCATACAGTACGATATTCGCAACATTACGAGCGAAATTACTTCTTTTGTGCATATACGATTTTTGAAAATCATTCAGTGCTCCTTTGTGCGCCGTGTAGCTCGTACTGTAGCGAGACAAAACGCATTCCGGCGGTACATCCGTTGCCATGCCGACGATGTCGATATACGCATTCTGTACCTTGTCGAAATTATTCGACGGTGATTTCAATTCTGTAAATTCCAAGCCTCCATCTTTTCCCGTGTGCGAAATAACCGAGCCAGG
>JAKPPP010000397.1 GCA_029547265.1 Bacteroidota bacterium | reverse complement strand
ACTTCGAGTAATTCCTGTATTTAGCGTAGACCCTGAAAAAGGATATGGCTATAGCGAGGAAACAAAACCAATGTTAAATACTTCGCATGGTATTGTTCCTTGGGACGATTTACATCACCCTGAACTTTCTCAAACGAATGGAGAAATTGATGGTCGTTGGATATTTGGTAATGCGAATAATACTCCGCGCGTTGCTCGTATCGATTTAAAAACATTCCGCACTTCTGAAATTATTGAGTTACCAAACAGTGCAGGAAATCACTCTTCGCCTTTTATAACAGAGAACACAGAATATGTTATTGCAGGAACTCGCTTTAGCGTACCGGGTGATGATGCAAATGGCGATGTACCTATTAGCACTTACAAGAAAAATTTCAAAGGTTATATCAGCTTTATTAGTGTTGGTGAAGAAGATGGTAAAATGGATATCGCTTTTCAACTTCAATGTCCCGGAATTAATTTCGATTTAAGTCATGCAGGAAAAGGAAAATCACATGGTTGGTTTTTCTTTAGTTGCTACAATACAGAACAAGCAAATACTTTGTTAGAGGTAAATGCATCTCAGCGTGATAAAGATTTTATAATGGCAGTAAATTGGAAAAAAGCTGAAGAATATTTGAAAGCTGGTAAAGGCAGAAAGCAAGCTGTGAAGTACGCACATAATTACTACAATGAAACAACACATACTGCAGTTTCTGAAATAAGAAATGAAGTAACTATTCTTGATACAAAAGAATTAAAAGATATTTGTTACTTTATCCCTTGTCCTAAGTCTCCTCATGGTTGCGACGTAGATCCTACAGGTGAATACATCGTTGGTAGCGGTAAATTAGCTGCACTAATTCCTGTTTTCAGCTTCGATAAAATTCAAAAAGCAATTGCTGATAAAGCTTATGAAGGTGATTACGATGGAATCCCTGTAATTAAATACGATGCCGCTTTATATGGTGAAGTTAAAAAACCGGGCCTAGGACCTCTTCATACTGAATTCGATGGTAAAGGAAATGCTTATACTTCCTTCTTTGTTTCTAGTGAGGTGGTAAAATGGAATATCAAAGATCTAAAAGTGCTTGATCGTGTACCTACATATTATTCAGTTGGTCACTTGTGTATACCTGGTGGCGACAGCAAAAAGCCATCAGCTAAATATTTGATAGCATACAATAAAATAACAAAAGATAGATATCTACCTACCGGTCCTGAATTAGCTCAAAGTGCACAGTTATATGATATCAGTGGAGATAAGATGCAACTTATACTTGACTTCCCGACAATTGGTGAACCACATTATGCGCAAGCTGTTGCTGCCGATGTAATTAAAAATAATTCAGTGAAGTTCTTTAAAATTGATGAGAACGCTAATAAATATGTATCGAAAGGTGAAGGAACAACGAAAGTAGTTCGTGAAGGGAATAAAGTACATATCTATATGACGGCAATTCGTTCTCACTTCTCTCCTGATAATATTGAAGGAGTAAGGTTAGGTGATGAAGTTTACTT
>JAKPPP010000389.1 GCA_029547265.1 Bacteroidota bacterium | reverse complement strand
GACCAATCTGGGTGGATTTCTTTAACGCCATTGTAGATTGAAGAAAGACTTGCGCTTCTTGCCGCAGCCCATGTATCGATTTTGTCTTTTTGATTAGGGATTAGATATGGATTAAACGAAACAATTACATTGGTATTCGCAAAATTTAAGTCAACTTTAGCAAATCCGTCTTGTTTTGCTGTCGTATTCTTTTGCATCCAAGAATTCATTTCCAATACTTTCATCCAGATTTTTTCTAAGGTAGCTTTCCAAATGCGGTGTTTCTTTTCACGCATTTCAAGTGTTGTTTTGTTCCGTTCTTGTTGCGATTCGGCGGAAGAATTAATGCTTTCTAATCCTGTGATGCCAAGTGCAAACGGACTGACTTCGGCTTTATTAATAGCCATTGATAATGCAGTGCGCCATTTAATTAAGTGTTGCTCTGTCTTGTCCGCAATTTCGGTAATGTTTATTTCGTTTTTTGTGTTTTGGTCTTGGTCGCCTTCGGTTTGCACGTAGTTATCGATGAATTCATCCGGAAGCATGGAAACCTGATAATACGAACCATCTTTGTTTTGGTAGGTAACTTTTGGCACCATGTTTGATGGAATATACCGAATTGTCTTGTTTGAACGCAATTCTCTAATTAATTCTGAGTATGCTTCATCGAGCGCATCAAACGAATCAAGTGCGCCCTCATAATCACTTGCACCATAGTCCGAGTCAATAAATTCGTGGCTTGGTGTCTTGTTCGGCAAATCAAAAGCGATCATTCCCCTTAAGCCTTTATAAATAAACTCTGGCAAATCGTTTTCGGTATCTGGAATTTCGGCAAGGTCGACTTCTTCCTCTTTGCCATCTGGTTTTAGTTTGTATAACCTATTATAGATTACTGCATCCCCAAAATAAGGGCTGTTTTCATCTTGTACGGTGGTGTAAATCTCATCTAAGCGATATTCGTTTTTATTGTGTTGATACCAATACTTAAATACAATCGCTTTCGTGATGCCGCGTTCTTTAATCGCTTCGGCTTTGGTAGCATCAACAGATTCTAAAATCGGATAATCTAACAATTTGACTTTGTGTGATAGTTTGAAATATACATGACCACTCCAAGATGCATTCTGTGTCGCGTTCTCAATCTTTTCATATAAGTCAACGATGCCGACTAAATTGTCGCTTAATTCTTGTGCTTGCGCGGTTAGTTTATCATCAGGTTTTCCTGCATCGTCAAATACTTCGATTTTAATATTGATGCCGCTACCAAAAAGAATGGTCGCCATTTTAGTTGAGATTAAACCAGGTATGCCCGAATGGATCATGCGATAATTGTTAGGTGCTTTGCGCCAAAAATAATTCAAATTGCCATCAGCTTTTTTGTTGTTATATAAGTCTCTCAATAATTTTGATGATCCGGTGAACCACACGCGATATTCTTCGAGCCGCTTAGTATAATTTTCCTCTGTTTCTGTGTCGATGATACCTAGCGCATATCGAGGATTGAATTTAATTTTGTTTTTTCGTCTATCTTCAAGCATTTGCAAATCACCCTCCAATCGTTTTAATCTGCGGTTTGTTAACCAACTTTTAATTCCCATATATCAACTCACCTCATTTCGTTGCTTTCATGAGTTTTATCATGTGTCTTGTGTCTGCGTATTCGTTTCCATCCATTAGGTCATTTAGCCATTCGTTATTGTCCTCGCGTTCTTGTCCTTCCTTGCCTTCAGTCCATTTGGCGATTTTGTATGCTGAATAAACCCTCATTGCGCCTTGTTTTTGAGAATTAAAAAATGCCCGCTTGGTTGCGAACAAAACTATTTCCATATCGATTCTTTCTTTGATCGTAGCTTTATAGGACTCAATGACCGGCGGAAGACCTAACCGCTTAAAGTCACCTTGAATATCTCGGATAAAATTTGCTTCAGCACTATCAATGGCGATATACTCAATCGGTAAGTGCGCGTAGCTTTGGCAAAATGCAATGAGCTTTTCTTTCTTTTCTTTGTAGCCCAAGCCTTGAAACTCCATTGCATCGACAACGATGTTTTCTGTAAAATTATGCCGGTAGCCTTTTAACACAAATGTGTTCTTGGCTCGCTTAGAACCAATATCGACTCCAATTCCGTAGCGATGCCATTCTTTTTGGTCGAACGGTTTAAGCAATTCTTCGCTCATATAATCAAGATAAATAAGCTTACCGGGTGCGCCGCGTTCGCCGAGGATTTTAATCGTGTAGTAATAACTGCCAATTGGATATATACGCGATGCTGCTTCAATCTTCTCTGGTGTCATGATTGGATTATGCTTCATTGTGAAATGCATATAAAACCAACCGGTTTCTTTAGCCACTTTGTCCATATCAGCTCTGATTGATGCAGGCGCTTCACCGATGATTTTACAACGATTGATATATTCATAAATCCAGTG
>JAKPPP010000379.1 GCA_029547265.1 Bacteroidota bacterium | reverse complement strand
TGTTGTTCAATTTTTTCTCCATTATAAAGGTAAATAGGAGAACCAAATTCTTCGATGATTTGATGAACGGGTAAATTATTTAAGGAGGTGATAGAATTTTCTATTGACATAGACACGAATATAAAAATAGATTTTGGATTTTGTCCCGATAGCTATCGGGATTGGATTGGCTGACTTGTTTTTTTTGGCCGCTGATGAAGCTGATAATTATGATTTACACTGATTTATTGTCTACAACTATTGGAGATATTTTATGTTTTCGTCTGCGACGAAGTAGACCACCCCTTCGGGACAAGAAGATGAAAGGATTTGAAATGGATTTAAGAGGATGCTTGTGCCGATGGTGGCTGACGCGTTTGGAAAGGTTTATGCTGATATTTCGTCGAAGGAGCAATCGTCAATACCACAGATGAAACTTATTTCATAAGACCTAGAAATGATATGAAACAACAATTAATTTAGGGGAGAGACCACATTCAGTCATTCAACAATTCAGACATCCAGTCATTATTTAGTTCAAGGTATAAACGACAAAAGCCGCTCTTGTGAAGCGGCTTTTTATCTTTTATAGCGAATCGGTTATTATCCGATTTGAACTCTTTTGAATACGCTAACAGTAAGACCTTTTTCAACGCTGTCTAAGTATTGACGAACCGTTTTCTTGTCTTCCTTCACGAAGTTTTGGTTTAACAAAGTGCTTTCTTGGTAGAATTTATTCAATTTACCGGCAGCAATTTTCTCAACCATTTCTTCAGGTTTTCCTTCTTGGCGGATAACTTCTTTAGCGATTTCTAATTCACGCTCGATAGTAGCTGAATCAACATCATCTTTATCGATCGCTACAGGATTCATAGCAGCGATTTGCATAGCAACATCTTTACCTGCATTTTCAGGAGCAGAAGCGCTAGAAAGACCTACCATAGAAGCCAAACGATTTCCAGGGTGATTGTAAGCAATCACTTTAGCAGCAGAAATCATTTCGTAACGAGATAATTCGATTTTCTCTCCGATTTTACCAACCATGTCGAAAATTTTATCGTTCACGGTAGCTCCATCAAAAGGCAATGCTTTTAATGCATCGGCATCAGCAGGGCTGTTAGCCATAGCAACATCAAGAATACCTTGAGCGAAGTTTACGAAATCTTGGTTTTTAGCTACGAAGTCTGTTTCGCAGCTGATAGCTACTAAATAACCTTTAGTACCTTCAGCATTAGTTTGAGCTAAGATATAGCCTTCTTTTGCTTCACGGTCTGCACGGTTAGCAGCAACTTTCTGACCTTTTTTACGGAGATAATCGATTGCTTTTTCGAAATCACCTTCAGCTTCAGCTAAGGCTTTCTTACAATCCATCATTCCTGCACCGGTCATTTGGCGCAATTTATTTACATCAGCAGCGGTGATAGTTGCGGTTGACATGATATGTTTTTTAATGTGGTTACTAATTAAAGATAGCGGGATGATAAATTTAAATCACCCCGCTTTATTTTATTTTCCGGAAAGGGAAACTCGATTATTTACGAGGTCCGCCTTTGCGAGAGCGATTTCCGCCTGCAGGTTTTTTAGCACCTTCAGAAGAACCTTCTTCGTCATCGCTTCCGCTAAGAACTTTACGATCTTCTGCTTCTTCTTCATTAGCAGCATCACGCTCACGTTCTTGTTCTTTATCTACTTTACGCTCAGCTAAACCTTCTTCGATAGAACGAACCATGCAATTCATGATTAATTCGATTGATTTAGAAGCATCGTCGTTAGCAGGGATTGGGAAATCGATTAAAGAAGGATCGCTGTTTGTATCGCAGATTGCGATAGTAGGGATTCCTAATTTGATTGCTTCATCAACAGCGATGTGTTCTTTCACTGTATCTACGATGAATAAAGCAGCGGGAAGGCGATTCAAGTCAGCGATTGACCCGATCAATTTTTCCATCTTTGCTTTTTGACGAGAAATTTGGAGACGCTCTTTTTTAGAAACGACAGCCAAAGTTCCATCACTCATCATCTTATCAAGATTAGCCATTTTCTTAACCGACTTACGCTGCGTAGCGAAGTTGGTAAGCATACCACCTGGCCAGCGCTCGGTGATGTATGGCATATTCACTGATTTTGATGCAGAGGCAACGATTTCTTTTGCTTGCTTTTTTGTTGCTACAAACAAGATTTTCTTGCCTGATTTTGCGATTTGTTTTACCGCTGCAGCTGCTTCTTCCAGCTTTGCATGCGTTTTGTTCAAATCTATAATGTGGATGCCATTGCGCTCCATGAAGATGTAGGCTCCCATTTTCGGGTTCCATTTGCGCTTCAGGTGACCAAAATGGACACCGGCATTGAGAAGTTCTTCTTGCGTTACGTTGATCATTACGCTTATTGCTGTGAGGGGTGAAGAATTAACGTTTACTGAACTGGAAGCGGCGACGTGCTTTACGTTGTCCGTATTTCTTACGCTCAACCATACGAGGGTCGCGGGTAAGTAGTCCATTTGATTTTAATGCAGGACGGTAGTCCGCATTGATTTTGCATAGAGCACGGGCAATTGCCATACGGATAGCTTCTGCTTGTCCGTTGTACCCACCGCCATTTACGTTGATTTTAACATCATACTGGTCTTTAAGATTCGATACTTCGAACGCTTGTTGAACCAGCTTTTGTAAAGGCATAGTTGGGAAATACTCTGTGTATTCGCGGTTGTTTACCGTGATGGTGCCATTACCCGGAGATAGATATACGCGGGCTACTGCTGTTTTACGGCGACCAATGGTATGGGTGATTTCCATGTAGATTGATTGATCAGTACTTAAGGGTTACAACTTTAGGTTGCTGTGCGTTATGAGGATGCTCTTCTCCTGCGTACAGGTAAAGATTTCCTTTTACTGCGTTTCCAAGGCGATTCTTAGGAATCATACCGTAGATTGCTTTCTCAAGCACAGCTGTAGGTTTTTTTACGATCAGTTTCGCAGGTGTCACATGACGTTGACCTCCCGGATATCCGGTATGAGATACATACTCTTTCATGGTCCACTTACGGCCTGTAAGACGAATCTTATCAGCGTTAATGATGATCACATTGTCACCGCAATCGGCGTGCGGCGTGTAATTAGCTTTATGCTTTCCGCGAAGAATCATAGCAGCTTGAGAAGCGAAACGACCTAATACTTGGTCTTTAGCATCAATAACTACCCACTCTTTCGTAGCGGTTTTAGCATTTACCGATATCGTTTTATAACTTAACGTATCCACGATGTTAGTTTTATTAAATGATTTTTACTTTGGGGATGCAAAATTAGAAAGAATAATGACAAAAGCAAAACATATTAACATATTTTAATTGATTGATAAGTAGCTGATTAAAAAGCCTATGCACAGCCAAATGTTCATTTCCATTTTTGGGAATTGTCCCACAGGGGGAAAATTGAACAAAAAAGTTATTCACTTTTACGAGGTAATTCGACGGTATTTAAAGCCGATCGATTTTTGCTTTGAAAGGGAACGAACCGGTGGCAGTGTGGAGGATAATTCCCGCCGCATTTGGCAGAAATTAGGGTAAAATTATTTTCAAATTTATTTTTTTGCGCCCACCGAAATAACCGATAATCCGGATTTTTTCATCAAAACGGCATCCATCAGCTTGGCCAAAGGGACCAATTTATTGTAGAAACTCATCTGTCCGTGGCTAATAACTCCAAGTTTAGAAGTGAGTCCGCCGTACATCCAAGCGGGGATTCCTAAGGCATTAAAATAGCTGGTGGTTTCAATCTCAAACCCTGCTTCAGTCAACAATCCTTCAAGGGAACGTTTAGAATACCTCTTATAATGCTGGAGGTTCTTATCGAGTTTATTGTAAAGCCATTGTCCTGCAGGCACCAAAATGACCACTTTCCCGCCTTTAGCAAGGAGTTTATGCATGTTTTTGAGGGCTTGGAGGTCATCCTCGATATGCTCCACTACATTTAGAGCGAATACCGAATTGAAGGTGCCGAAGCAAATAGCCATATTAGCATCGAAATTGGGGTCCACTAAATCGAACGACCAAACTGCACTCAAATGAGGGTGTCCGTCAAAATGGGCATGGAGCTGGCGGCAATAGGCAGGACGGATATCACTTAAAGTGGTTTGAAAATCATCTTCGAGGCAGCATCGCGAGAGGTTACCTATTCCGCTACCGATTTCTAATACCGGTGACGAAAGATAAGGTTTTACACGACTAAACATCCAGGCATTAAAAGCATCTGCATCTTTAATCGCCTCTAACGTTTCTAGTCCTTCGGGATCATCTTCGCTGTAATGAAAATGCAGCATTTATTAAGAGAAAAGGTTATACCTGAGAATACAATAAATAGCTCTGAATCCGTCTTTCCAGTTAATCTTCTTCCCTTCTTCATACGTACGGCCGTAATATGAAATACCGACTTCATATATTCGGATATTCGGAATTTTCGAAATGCGGGCAGTAACTTCCGGTTCGAAGCCGAAGCGATTTTCCTTCAATTTCAACGACTGAATTATTTCACGTCGGAAAACCTTATAACATGTCTCCATGTCGGTAAGGTTTAAGTTAGTGAACATATTAGAAGCAAACGTGAGCATTTTATTTCCCAATGTATGCCAGAAGAATAGAATTCTATGTGGTTTTCCGCCTATGAAACGAGACCCGTAAACAACGTCTGCGAAGCCATCTAAAATTGGTTTAAGCAAGCTATTATACTCAGCAGGATCGTATTCGAGATCGGCATCTTGAATAATGACGTAATCACCCGTTGCAAGGCTAATCCCTTTATGAATTGCAGCGCCCTTTCCCATATTTACCGGTTGACTAAACAAACGGATTGGAAATTCGGGGTGAGCGGAAGCGTAACTTTCAATTGCCTCTACAGTTTTATCGGTAGAACAGTCGTTAACCATAATGATCTCCATTTTAAGATCACCGATTAATTTAACTGCTCTAACCTTATCGAGAATAAGATGAATGGTTCTTGCCTCGTTATATGCAGGGATTACAACTGAAAGTACTTGTGACATTAGCTTGGTTTATCGGGAAACTAAAATTATGATTTCGATGCTGTAAAGTTAACACCGAAGAAGAAATATTCTTTAGCGATGCTATTTGATTTCCACAAAGCTTGTTCTTTGCGAATAGCTTCTTGATATCCGTATTTATTAAACAGAAAAGGAGGATAAGCGCGCACATAATTAACCGACTTCTCATTAAGACCTAATCCGTTTTTCTTGAGTGCATCTCTCCATTTTGCCAGAGAGCGAATATTCTCGTTCCCCAATAAAATTGTCTTCTTTAAGCGTTCATCATAAAACTCAATGATACGTTTATTTCCACGTTGCTTATACAGCTTAAGGGACTGAATAATATTGCTCCCGTTCTCCTCGATCGATACCAATTGTCCGTCAGGTTTTAAATGGTGACGAATAATCTGGAGTGCTTGATCGAGCGGTTCGAGATGATGCAGGGTATCTTGAACAATGATATAATCGAACTCGCCTTTCCCTTCACTTTCGTCGAATAAGTCTTCATAACCGAAAGTAAAGCCGCTTACATCACCAAACTGACTCCAATAAGCAATACGAGCCGGAATTTCCTTGAAATAGAACTCGAGAGTAGTTCCATGCACTTTATAGCCATTAAGGGCAAGAAACAAAGCCGTTGTTCCATATCCGCAGCCGATATCCCAAGTAATACTATCCTTTTTGGTGATATTATCGGCAATATACTGTAAGCGTTGACAGAAGTAAGCCTTACGGAATTCGAGGCTACCCGGATCGGTATGAAACTTATAATAATGCCATAAAGTTGGCTGGGTTTCCAGTTCTTTCAGAAAGAGGGAAAAGAATTGATCGATATTCATAATGAGTCGGCGAAGTTACTAAAGCTAATTCAATTTGCACAACATTAATAA
>JAKPPP010000333.1 GCA_029547265.1 Bacteroidota bacterium | reverse complement strand
ACTTTTCCGAAACCATATCCGATTCCAATAGCTAAAGGGTAGTCGCCAGCCCAATGAACTCCATTGTTTACCATTGAAAATGCTACCATGCTTGCTAAGGCATATCCTATCGGTTTTATCCATTTTTTTTCGGGATAATTTTCTGCAAGAATTGTTACTGCACAAATTACAGTTGCTAAATGTCCTGAAGGAAATGCATCGTAAACCGGAGTGTTTTTTTGATAGTCATTGAATGAAGGAAAAGGTTGCCACTTACCTCCGTCTTGCGTTGATCGTATTGGGGTTTCTCTTCCTGTAATTCGCTTTACTACTTGCGTAGCTATCCCCATAGCTATAAATGCCTCAGTTAACTGACTAGCGGTGCTTACAGCTCTCATATCATGATGACGAGCGCCGTAGTATAGTAATCCTCCTCCGAGTAACAGTGCAGGATAACCTTGTCCTAATGTGTAAAAAACAGTGTTAATGTTTTGTGGAATACTAATGATGCTTACTTTTTGTCCATTGAGCTTTGGCGCAAATACATCTTTGTAACTGCTATTTCTTACAAGATGAATATCGTCGCAAAAACGCTGCGTTTCATTCGTAATATTCTGATCGTTTTCAATTAGAACTCCCGAGGTAAATGCAATAATTGCTAAGTATGGCCAGCTCTGTCCTTTTACAGAGTACTTGCAAAATCCCCACATATCGCGAGGAACTTTTAATCCGAAATCTAATAATCCCGGTTTATCATAAACCAACTTCGTTCCGTTTCCTAAATCATATTCCGTTTTCCATGATGATTTAAGAGAATCACTTTTGATTGATGTAGAATCTTGGCAAAGACTGTCACTGATTTCAATTCCTCCAAATGAATGGCTATTTGATAAAAAACACAACAATATAGTAACTGCGACGAATGTGAATTTCTTCATGAAGGAATTGATCTATTTATCTGCGAATTAAGCGCATTTTAGTCAATAAAAAAAGCATGACCTAGTAAGGCCATGCTTGAGGTAGGAAGAAAAATTGGGATTATTGCGAATCGGGGTTTCTGAATAATTCGAAACTCGAATTCGTAACGGTAACATTGAATGTTGTAACTTGTCCTGTGTTCTGATCTATTTCTTGTCTAAAAAACGTGCCATCGAAATTGCCAATTACTTTTCCTCCAACGGCACCATATTGAGTTATATTAAAATCAACATCATCTGA
>JAKPPP010000326.1 GCA_029547265.1 Bacteroidota bacterium | reverse complement strand
GTGGTGCATTATCATTAGGCTTTGCAAGTCCTAATAATTGTAATAGCTTCTTTATCATTTACGAGCGTTTAAATAGCTTTTTATCAATTTCGCCTTAAACTTCGATATTGGTACAATCATGCAATATTTCGCAGCCTGTTCGACTACCATTTGCATTCGTGCAGGATAGCGTTGTAAGGTCGGCTCTGATTGAATTGACTTTCGGATGCGATTAAAGGCATGACATCGGAAGCGGAGTTTGTTTCGTTGTTCAAGTGTTTGCATCATCTACCAATTGTTAAAAGTGTACGAATAGTAATTTTTAATTCATCAACTAAAGCATACTGTTTGTTTAATTCGGATTGAGTAATACCATATAGTTTATCTGAATCTTCTGCTAGTGATTTTAGTTTTTTAATCTCAATCTTTAAATTAATATTTTCAAAACTTAAATCATTCCTTTGACTTTGCCATTTAATCATATCAGCAAGGCAATCTTCACAGGCTTGTTTTAACTTCGTATTCTCACGCTTCAATTGAAGCATGGTAGGTGGTTTTTTGTTTGCCTTTTTCATTGATTGAAATATTTAAATTGTAGTTTTTTGTCTAACGTTTCGTAAATAATCGAATCTTTGTAAATGCTCACAACGTGAATCGAAGATGCACCCCAATAACAACGCTTCTTTCTTCGTGGTTCATTCGGAAATAAAGTAGGAATCTCGCCAATAGATGAACGTTTTTTGCAGTCCAATGTTATCATTGAATCCTTAGTAAAAATAACCGTTACCGAATCATCGCACTTTCGCCTAGTATAGTCCTTACCATTCAATAAAAAAGTGTAAGTACTGAACTTGTACGTTTGCCCGAATGAGGCGAAATAAAGCAATATGAATAAAATAGTTAGTTTGTTTTTCATTCTACAAACTTAACGAATTTCTTAATTACCTACGTGAACCCGAAACAATTTTACTCCCTGATCTTTCACCACCCGAAAGAATATCCATTGCAGCGTACCTCCAAGCATCGTTCGCATGATCCCACGCTCCGATAGGTTCATTGAGATACACCCCGTTCTTATCCTTTTTCCATTGGTAGTTGCGGAGTTCTTTTTGTAGGTTCGTT
>JAKPPP010000306.1 GCA_029547265.1 Bacteroidota bacterium | reverse complement strand
AGTATTTGTACTAACGATCTTTCAATCGAAGGCTCAATGTCCGACGGCATCTTTTTCAATTACCGACTCAACCTGTTCGGGAACAAGCGTTCAAATTCAAAATAACAGCATCGGAAGCAATTTGGTTTACGATTGGGATTTCAACTCTGCAGATTTTGATAGTTTACCTACGGGCGACGTAATACTAAGCTCGGTACCCGGGATTCCACAAAGTTTAGGTGTAGATTTTGAACTAGACAATGGCAACTACTACGGTTTTGCAGTAAACACATCCGGTATTTTAACAAGATTTGAATTTGGAAATTCGTTGAACAATACGCCAACAGTTACATCATTAGGAAATTTGGGAATAATGGCTTCTAATGTTGACCTAAGATTAGTTTATGAAAACGGGCTATGGTATGCGATATCAAATACGCTAGGTAATCAAGTATATCGTTTAGAATTTGGATCGAGCTTAACAAACACTCCAACAGTCACCGTATTAAATATTTCGTCGGCACTATTTAATTTACCATACTACATGTGCGTAAAAAAAATAGGAGTTAATTACTACGCAATACTATGCAATTACTCGGGCAATAATATTACTGTTGTTGATTTCGGAAATACGATTACCAACAACACTCCAAATGCATTCAACATTGCTACACCAAATACGAATCCGATTTCTGCGACATTGACAAATGACTGTGGAAACATATATGCCAATATAGGATTTGCAGCAGGATATGCGATAGTACAAATAGATTTCGGGTCATCAATAACATCTACTCCTGTCGCAATTACGTCGCTAAACGTAAATACAGCCACTGCTTTTAGGAAATTAGAAATGATAAATGATGGCAAAGATTTTATTCTACTAGCACAAACAATTGGAGGTGAATCGCTACAACAATTCAACTTTGGTCAGCATTTAAATAACCTCACTCCTACAGTAAGTTACTTAGGAGGCTTCAATACAATGGCTAGTGGATATTACACCTTTTCGATGCATAAGTTTGGATCAACTTTTTATGGATTAGCTACCAATTATGACAATGGGAATCTTGCGAAATTCAAATTCAATGAAGTCAATCCCGGAACTGCATTTACAAGCCAACTTCAAGCACCATCAATTACATTTGATCACGAAGGGTCCTATAGAATAAGTTTGATTGTTACAGACACAGTTACCGGTTTATCGAATAATATTTGGGACAGTATTTATGTGAGCGAATTACCATCACCGGGATTTATTACACAAGGTGCATGTGAAGGGTCCAATGTTTATTTGATTGACACTACAACCTTAAATATCGGCTCAATTGTTTCTCACAATTGGCTTTTAAGCACAGGAGCATCATTAACGGGAGACACTGTAAATTTCGTTTTCCCATCTGGAGGGAATTACAATGTGTTTTTAGAAACGACTTCAGCAGCAGGTTGTACAAACAGTATTTCAAGTGTGTTAAATATTGCTCCATTACCAACGGCACAATTCTCTTTCACAAACAACCAATGTGAAGAGACTGGAATAACTTTCGACAATCAATCGCTAGCTAATCAAGGTATCATATCAAACTACAATTGGAGTTTTGGAGATAACAGCTTTTCGACAGATTCAATACCGAACCATGCATATAGCACCTTTGGCACATTTACAGTTCAATTGGCTGTGACGGCAAATGGCTGTAACGACACATTGGTTCAGTCAATAAATATTATTGAAAAACCAATAGCTAAATTTTCTGCTTATAACACATGTATTGGCGAAACTGTTTTATTTTCTAATAGCAGTTCATTTGGAGGCGGTGGAAGCAATACATCAAGTTGGGAGTTTGGTGACGGCGACATATCAAGCGACAACTCTCCATCACATGCATATCCTAATACCTCGGGCAGCTATATTGTAAACCTCGTTGAAACAGCATCAAATGGTTGCACTGACACACTACAAACAGAGATAAAAATAGGTTATGCACCTACACCTGACTTTACTGTTAGTAAAGACACTGCTTGTGCAATGAACACTATCACATTTTCAGACATCTCTGTTCCATTTACCGGAGATACAATTATTGCCAGAATTTGGGATTTTGGCGATGGAACAACAGATTCAACTCAATTAAATCCAACTCACTCCTATTTATTACCCGGCACGTATACAATTAAATTAACTGTTATTTCACCAACATACTGTGACTCAAGTATCGAAAAAACAGTATATGTAATCGAAAGCCCACAAGCTCATTTTATAACGAATAATGTTTGCGTTTATAATCAATCTGTATTCAATGACCTTTCAGTTCCGGCTAGCGGATCACAGATAGTAAGTTGGAAATGGGAGTTCGGAGATGGAGACAGTGCTATCGTTAAAAACTGTACACATCTTTATCAAAATGCCGGAATATATAACGTATTACTTACGGTAATAAGTCAAGAAGGATGCTTTGACACAGTTTCTGTTAGCACAACTATTTATAGTCTTCCGGAAGTTCACTTTACAAACAGTAAAGCCTGCACAAATTCTGAGATTCAATTTACTGATAGTTCAACCTGCTTGATTGGATTTACATCAGCTTGGAATTGGGACTTTGGAACAGGTGATTTTAGTACATCACAAAACCCGATTTACACCTATGCTAATGCATTTGCGTACCCAATAAAACTTGTTGTTGCCAGCAACTATGGATGTAAAGATAGTTTAACGAAATTCCTGATCATAAATCAATCACCACAATTTAGTATTAGTGCAAATGACAACTGCCTAAATACGACAAGTAATTTCTTTTACAACCCAAATAGCGGTAGCTCAACCAATGTTGGGTATATATGGAATCTTGGAGACTCAAGCTATTCAACAAATCCAAATCCTCAGCATATTTACAACGCACCCGGTTCATACGGACTAAGTCTAACAGTTACAAATCTGGGTAACTCATGCAGTTCTAAAGTTACCGATACGATTAACATAAATCCATTACCACATGCGAACTTTTTAAGCGATTCGGTTTGTGTATTTAAAGATCTACAACTAACCAATTTAAGTACTATTAATTCAGGCTCCATATCAAATTACAAATGGACATTAGGAACACATGGCACATCGGCATTAGAAAATCCTATCATCAATCTTTCAAATGCAGATTCATTTACAGTAAAGTTAGTTGTGACTTCCAATTTCGGTTGTAAAGATTCAACAACAAATACAATTGAAATCAATCCACTTCCAACAGTAGAATTTACCCCTAACCCATATTTCGGGGCACCACCACTAGACGTTACATTTAACACTACACCCGGATTAAATCAAAATGTTTGGGACTTTGGCGACGGAAGTTCGAATTCAATCGGGAATAACATTCAACATACATTCAATGACACAGGATCATATGTAGTGAAATTGATTGCAACTAGTAATAAGGGATGTATCGACAGCAGTGAAAAGACAATTACTGTTCTGATACCTTATATAGATCTTAGCATAGAGACAATTAATTTCACAAAAAATAATGATTACTGGCAATTAAGTGCTCGTTTAAAAAACAATGGGAATCAAGCAATAAATAATTACGTTTTAAAAGCAAGATTGTCGGAAAAGTCGCCAATATTCGAATACTTCGAAAACGACACTTTGCAGACCGGTCAATCAAAAACCATTCAATTTAAATCGAGATTCGAAGTTGACAACAATGAAAGTCCCGGATATTTGTGCATGGAAGTAATTGAAGTAAACCATGGAATTGATGGAAACGAAGCCAACAATCAAAAGTGTATTACTTCATCAAGTGAATTTGAAGTATTCAATGCGTATCCTAATCCATTTGAAGACAACTTCAACATTGATGTAAATATTCCAATTAAAGGAAGTGTAGCCATAAAGCTCTACAATACATTAGGAGAAAATTTAATTGAACCTATTGAGACAAGCGTTCAAAAAGGATATAATTCATTTTCAATTAATGGAAGTCTTTTATCGAAAGGTATTTACTTTCTAGAAGTAAAATACAAGGATCAAAAAACGATTAAGAAAATGATGAAATATTAAATCTTATTCTTGAGATTTATAAGCCAATACTTTACGATAGCTAAAAATCTGCGATCAAAAACGCAAGCAGGATAATTTAAAATCGCCTTCAATAAATAGCGGAATGAAGAAGTAGTTTTACCGCTTAACATAAGGTGTAAAGAGATATAAGTATCAAAGTACGCCTCCATAAGTTTCTTATAGTTAGAAAAAACAACTTTCACACTCTCGTCATCAAAAGCATATCCGATTGACAAGAACTTTCGCAGTTGAAGTTTCAATTCATCGCTTGCTAAAACGCTTCTTCCGTCGTGAAGTAATAAAGAAGCGGACACTCTGTTATCAATAACAATTGGATATTTAGAAGCTAAACGGATCCACAA
>JAKPPP010000324.1 GCA_029547265.1 Bacteroidota bacterium | reverse complement strand
CCTTCATAACCATTTGTCATGCAAACAAAAAAGGTAGAAGTATTATCACCGGTAGGTTCATTTGAAAGCTTACAGGCAGCGATTCGCGGTGGCGCCGATGCCATTTATTTTGGAGTTGAACAGTTAAACATGCGCGCGAAGTCCGTAAACATGTTAACGGTCGAAGATTTAGCAGAAGTGAATCGCATCTGCAAAGAACATCAAGTAAAAAATTATTTAACATTGAATACCGTGATGTATGATCACGATATGCAATTAGTAAAGTCGATTATTCAAGAAGCACAAGCACAAGGTACTGATGCAGTTATTGCTTCTGATTTTGCTGTAATCGAATTATGCAATCGTTTAAATATGCCTTTGCATATTTCTACTCAAGCTAATGTTAGTAATATTGAAGCAGTAACTTTCTTTTCACGTTTCTCTGATGTAATCGTTCTTGCGCGCGAATTAACAATGACGCAAATAGAAAACATCACTAAAGAAATTGTTCGTCGCGATATACGTGGTATTTCAGGAGAGCTGATTCGCATTGAAACTTTTGTGCATGGCGCATTATGTATGGCTGTATCAGGAAAATGTTATATGAGTTTGCATGAGCAAAATGCTTCTGCTAATCGCGGAGCATGTACGCAGAATTGTCGACGACCATATAAAGTAACAGATCTTGAAACCGGAAATGAAATGGTAGTCGACAATGAATATATAATGTCGCCAAAAGATTTGTGTACCATCGAAATTCTTGATCAAGTAATTAATGCCGGTGTTGATGTATTAAAGATTGAAGGAAGAGGTAAGTCGGCCGATTACGTTTTTACAACGACTAAATGTTACAAGGAAGCCGTGGAGGCTGTAGCTGCAGGGACATTCACTGCAGAGCGTGCTGCTGAATGGATGAAAGAATTAGAGACGGTATATAACAGAGGGTTCTGGGAAGGATATTATTTAGGACGTAAATTAGGAGAGTGGACACCTAATCCCGGTAATGCTGCAACAGTGAAGAAAGTGTATATAGCAAAAGGAGTAAGATATTATCCGAATGCAGGAGTAGGTGAGTTTGTAGTAGAATCAGGAAAGATGAAAAAAGGTGATCAAATTATGATCATGGGTCCTAATTATGGAATGGTAAAAGTTGAACTCGACGATTTTCGCGTGAATGGAAATGATGCCGAAGAAGCACAAAAAGGAGATCGCGTAACATTTACAATTGCAGAAAAAATATCAAAGTCAGATAAACTATATAAGCTCGTATAATTCATCATGCCTAAAATTATTCATACACGCATGAAGTGTATAGGCTGTGGAGTTTGTCACGAGAAACAGCCCGAGTACTGGCGAATGTCGAAGAAAGATGGAAAAGCCACTTTACTTAATGCTGAACTAAAAAAAGACAAAGCCATTTTAGCTATTCCCGAATCAGAAGCCGACTTTTCACGATCAGTAGCTGCTGATTGTCCGGTGAAGATTATACAGATTATGTAATTAGACATAAGCATTTAGTCGATTTCCCGGATCTGTCTTTTACACTTGTTGATTTCTTGGATTTGCTAAAAAAACGTTAAAATAGCCTCGAAATCATCATTTTTCAACAAAAAAAGGCAAAAAGACAGCGAAAAAAGGCTTCAATCTACATTTTTAGACTATTTTTATCGATTCTAAAACTAACTCCTTATGAATAAAAAGGAAATTGAAGAACTGATAAAATTTGTATCGAAGGCGGGTGTAAGTGAAGTGAGCCTTGAAACTTCTGATATTAAAATTACCATTAAAAATGGTACAACACGTGTGGTTGAGCAAGTAGTAACTACTGCTCCCGTAGTACATGCAATGCCTCAGGCAGCACCGGTAGCGGCTCCCGCACCTGCAGCTCCTGCAGCACCTGCAGCAGCACCTGCTAGCGACGATTCGAAATATATCACAGTGAAGAGTCCGATGATCGGAACTTTCTATCGTGCATCGAATCCTGAGAAACCAAACTTCGTGAACGTAGGTGATGAAATTAAGCCAGGTAAAGTGCTTTGCATCATTGAAGCAATGAAATTATTCAACGAGATTGAATCGGAAGTGTCGGGAAAAATCGTGAAGGTATTAATCGATAATTCTTCACCGGTTGAGTACGATCAACCATTGTTTTTAGTAGATCCGAGTTAATAGAAATGCGTTGCGTTTAATTACGCAGTATTATTAATTATTCAATCTCTATGTTTAAGAAAATTCTCATTGCCAACCGTGGTGAAATTGCGTTACGCATTATTCGCACGTGTAAAGAAATGAATATTCGTACAGTAGCTGTTTACTCTACTGCCGACAAAGAAAGTTTGCATGTTCGTTTTGCAGATGAGGCCGTTTGTATCGGACCTCCGCAAAGCCGTGATTCATATCTGAATATTCCTCGCATCATTGC
>JAKPPP010000236.1 GCA_029547265.1 Bacteroidota bacterium | reverse complement strand
TCAGGAACGTTAATTACGGGAGCTGTTTCTTCAACTTATTATGCGAAAGCTACGGGAACTTATAATGCTGTTGTGACCAACGCATCGGGATGTAGTCGCACTTCAAATACTATTTCGGTTGTAAAAACATTTAATGTCCCTGCAACACCGGGAACTATCACAGGAGTAGCGCGTCCTTGCCCGGGTGATACCGGAGTAACTTATTCTATAGTGCCCGTTGCTTATGCTACCAAATATGCGTGGACAGTTCCACCGGGAGCAACTATCACTTCAGGAGATACTACTTACACGATCAAAGTAAATTACTCAAGTAATTTCTCGAATAGCACCATCACAGTTAAGGCAATAAATGCATGTGGAAGCAGTGCTGCAAAAACGAAATCGATATATCGTAATATTCCCGGAATTCCTTCAGTGATATCTGGCCCTTCAACAGGTGTTTGTGGTGGAAGTACAAAAGTTTATAGTGTAGGAACTGTTAATTATGCTACTACTTACTTATGGACAATCCCTGCAGGTATTACCATTAATTCAGGACAAGGAACAACATCTATAACATTGACATTCCCGGCGGGATATACTTCGGGAACTATCTCTGTGAAGGCAGGTAATTCATGCGGATTCGGAACGGCAAGATCACTAACCATTAAATCGATTCCTCCTGTTCCTGCATCCATCACAGGACCTTCAACAGTTTGCGCTCAGCAACAAGGAGTTTCGTTTAAAGCGGCGGCTTCTGTGGGAGCAACAGCATATACATGGATTGTTCCATCGGGATCAACAATTACCTACGGACAAGGAACAGATTCAATAGTGATGAAATTTGGAGCGGTAGGAGGAAATGTGAAAGTAAAAGCAGTAAATGTTTGCGGTTCAAGCACTGCTAAATCGAAAGCTGTTATTATGAATTGCAGAGAAGATGGAACAAGTGCTATGAATGATATGTCGGTGTTGATTTATCCGAATCCTAGTGCAAATTCATTCAATATAAATCCTGCATTTAATGATAATGGAACATATCAATTAATAATACATGATGTATTGGGAAGAACAGTTGCATCGTTTGATAAAGTAGAAGTCGGTAAGGAATTTACCTTCGGAAGCGAATTTAACGATGGAGTTTATTTTGTAGAAATACTAAAAGACGATTATCGACAGATTGTCAGAATAATAAAAAGCCATTAAAAAAAAAGAGCAGTAAGTGATTACTGCTCTTTTTATTATTTGATAATTTTTCGAGTGATTGTTCCTAATTGATTCGTGAACCTGAGTAGATAAATTCCGATTTGAAATTCACTTAAATCAAGAGTAATGTTTTGATCGCTTATGATTTTCGTAAAAACTTCCTTCCCGGTTGCATCATAAATAGTGAGTTTATTATCGCCGGCAGTAATTTGCATTAAGCTTAAATTAACTATTCCGTTTTGAATAGGATTTGGAGATATTGAAATAAAATTTTCAGGTAACTGTTCGTTGATGCCTGTGCTGATTAATGTCCACGAATAATTCACTAAAGTATTTCTTCTGCTTGCACATAAATCTGTTATTACTTGGAACGACAAACTTGTTCCGTTGATCGTATAATTGTAATGCCCTGTATCGCTGCACATAGAGCCTGACATGATATCGAATATGTTCATTTGTCCGCCAGAAGCAGTAAACTTACTCATAACAGTATACGCTCCTCCCGACGTTGAATAAAACAAAGTATCGTTCCAGAATTTGAAGTATAAATTCGGACTAGGAGGGTGAGTGCCAAACCAAATAGCATTTTGAAGGTTTTGTGAATTCGCCGCAAATGATGAAGCGATTATTAGCAGTGAGAGTAGCAGTTTTTTCATATTCAAACTTTATTTGCAGATATAAAATTAGCTGATTTTGAATATGGATCTGTGTAATTAGGTCTGTTGTTGCTAAACGAGAAATTAATTGGCATAAGAAGGGATAATGCTAATCCGAAATGACATTGAATTTGATGTTGTAACTTCAACTTTTATTTTAAAACGCTATATTTGATGTAATAAATGCTATACCTATGAATTTGAAATTACGGATTTCTATTTTATTATTTGTATTAACAATATGTTACTCGACAATTTCAATCGGACAAATTCCTGATTCATTGAAGTCAGATTGGTCACGAGCAGGAATTGATTCTTTCTTTACTTTTCCTACTGCCACTATCGATATTTTAAACTATGGTGCAATTCCAAATGATGGGTTAAACGATATCACAGCTCTTCAAACAGCGATATTTAATATGCCTACCGCCGGTGCAGTGATTTTATTTCCTGCAGGGACATTCAACTTTAGTTCTTCCATAAATCTTCCTTCAAATTGCATGATAAAAGGAAGCGGATCGGATAGTACATTTTTTGTTTTTGATTTCGGTGGAGCCGTAGGAAATTGTTTTAATCTAATTGGATCGGGAAGTGCAAATCATATGCCGATTCTGAATACGCTTGTCAAAGGATCTAATATTGTACAAGTACAAAACGCATCTGTTAATTTAACTATTGGTGATCGTATTGAAATCTTCGAGCAAAATGGAGCTTGGGATATTGTTCCCGCAGCATGGGCGACTAATTGTGTTGGACATATTTCAACAGTAGATAGTATTTGGGGAGATAGTATTCGTTTGGCTGAACCGGTGAGAATTGATTTCGATTTATCATTGAATCCTATCATCCATAAATTACAATGTGTAGAGAATAGTGGAGTTCAGTGTTTGAAAATTACTCGAATTGATAGTATAGCTCCTAGCATAAACTATGGAATATACTTTTATAATGCCTTTAATTGTATTGTTTCGGGAGTTGAAAGTTATAAGAGTATTGGAGCGCATATTTGGGCAGAGGCATCTGCGCACTTAACCATTGAACGAAATTACTTTCATCATGCATATACTTATGATGGTTCGAATACAAGAGGATATGGTGTAGTGTTGGCTGTGCATACATGTCTCTCACGAATCGAGAATAATATTTTCAAAACCCTTCGTCATTCAATGATGGTTAAGCAAGGAGCAAACGGAAATGTTTTTGCATACAATTATTCTGTAGATCCGAATCGCTCAGAGTTTCCTTCAAATTATGGAGCGGATATATGCTTACATGGACATTATCCATTTGCAAATCTTTTCGAAGGAAATATTAATCAGAATACAGCAATCGATCAAGCTTATGGCCCTTCGGGACCGGGAAACACTTTCTTTCGTAATCGAACAGAATTGTACGGTTTTATTATGACCTCAGGAAGTGTGCAATCTAACGGACAAGTAATTGTAGGAAACGATATCACTTCAATGACCTTATTTCAAGGGCAGTATATAACAGTTGGCAGCGGACATTTCGAGTTCGCGAATAGGGTGAAAGGAGTAGTTACTCCTTCAGGCGCAACTACATTAACCGATACATCACTATATCTATCGAGTAAGCCAAACTATTGGATAAACTCCTTGAGTTGGCCATCTAACGGAATGCCGGTAGTTCAAACAGCAAATCAAGTGCCTGCAGCGCAGAGGTGTAATTCAGCAGGAATCTTAGCTCCATGTGAAAATAGTATTGATAGTAGTTCAGTTGGTCTAAACTCTCTTGATCATGATATGATTAAATGTTATTACAAGAATGGAAATTTTACAATTGATCTCAATGGATTAATTTTAAAAAATGGAAGTTTGATATTGTATGATGTAGAAGGAAGAGAAATATTTAGAAAGCGTTTAAGTAACAATCAAGCACTGATATCTGAAAATATTCCTAATCTAAAAACGGGAATGTATTTGGGAAAAGTGAATTCTGATAGACAAAGTTTTAAGTTTAAATTATCGGTAACTGATTAAAAAGATTCACATGAAGAAAATATTGTTTTTAACTATAGTGATGTTATCTTACTTGACAACGCAAGCTCAAAAGATTTATTCCGTTAAATACGAGAATCAAGCTGATGTAAAAGTGTATGTTGTAAAGTACGAGAATCAGTGCGATTTAAAAGTGTATAAAGTGAAATATGAAAATCAAGCCGGGAAAAACGACGGCAAATGGTATTTTGTGAATTATGAGAATCAAGCCGACAAGAAAATCTATTTTGTTGATTACGAGAATCAAGCCGATATAAAAATATTTTTCGTTGATTATGAGAATCAAGCAGGATGGAGAAACAAAAACTTAATGCCTAAGATGTTTTGAGTTAGGTAATGATCTTCCGAATTACATCTGCATCCATTGGCTTCGATATAAAATCTTTAACAATCGAGTATGATTTAGATAGTTCGATGTCGCTTGGGTCGAGCGAAGAAGTTAGAATGTAAATTGGAATATTAAGGTTGTCGAGTTTGTTTTTGATATAAAGGTCAAGAAACTCAAATCCTGACATTTCCGGCATGTTTATATCAAGAAATATAACATCTGGTAAAGATGATTTGTCATTGGCACTTTGATTAATCAGACTTTCTAACGCCTCTTCAGGATTTAAAAAATCTTTAACAATAATTTCAGGCGAAATGCGTTCACTGATAATACTCTTGTTTAAAAAGTTATTGATAGGGTCGTCGTCAATCAGTAGTATTTTGCTCATATATTTCGTCATTTAACGTGATTGTGAATGAGGTTCCTATTTCCGGAGTGCTAGCAACGCTAATTGTGCCTCCTAAGGTTTCAATTTGTTCTTTAATTAAATGCAATCCAATTCCTGTTCCGGTAGCAACATTTTTATGGAAGCGTTTATAAAGTCCAAATACTTTATGTCCGTGCTTTTCAAGGTCAATTCCGATGCCATTGTCAGTAAATGTAATTATCAGATTATTCTCTTTTCGGTGTGATCGAATATGGATTTTGCAATCTCTTTTATCACTACGATATTTTACAGAATTTGAAATGAGATTGTAAAAAATACTGTGAATGAAAGAATGTATTGAATGTATTGACTTTAATTCGCTAAAATCAGTGATAATTTCAGCCTTAGATTCCGCGATTTCTTCTTTGAGGTCATTTGCTGCCTCATTGAATACAGTTTCGAGATCTATTGTTACACTTGATCCATTTACTTCTTCACGAATAGATAATATTGAATTTAGGTCGCGAAGAATTTCATCAATGCGCTGAGAAGATTCTTGAATATGATTTATAATTGTTTTATTGTATGCATCGGTATCTTCTTTGAAGCACTTAGATAATCCGATGAGATTGGCAATTGGTGCTCTTAGATTATGAGAAACAATATAACTGTATTGCATTAATTGCGTATAGTTTCTTTGGAGTTTATTGTTGGCAATTCTAACTTCTTCTTCACTTCTTTTTGATGCTTTTTCTGATTCTCGTATTGAAGTTATATCTAACCCATAGCCAAGCATCATTTCCAATTTGTTGTCTTTTAATACAGGAAAATACTTTCTAAGTATTACTATTTCTTTACCATCTTTTTTTCGGTGGATATCTTCAAATGTGCTGGATATTCCGTTAGTAGCTATTTCATCAAAAATTACTTTTCTACGATCGGCAAATTTTGAGTCGATTTTCCTGTATTCCGCATAATCGTAGTCATCTTTTCCTATCATGAACTTACGGAGTTCTTCATCGGAAATGGCGGTGGGATTAATGAATAAGTACTTCCTGTTACTGTCAAGTACGGCGATGTCATTAGGTAGGTTGTTTAGAATGGCTTCGTAAAAATCTTTTTGCTTAATTATTTCTAATTTAATTCGAGTCGATTCTGTAATTTCTCTGAATTGAATACAAATCCCGATGATCTTATTTTGAACCTTGTCGATGGCAGGGAAGTAGGTAATGCTAAATATCCTTCCGCTATTTTTACCTTCTTTAATTTCGAAGTCGATTTTTATAACTTCTGAATTTGTTAGGCATTTTGTACTGTTATAAATGAAGTTGTTTTGATACTCTTTCGGAATGTATTGAAAAATTTGTGTCCAAGCATTGATTTGCTTTATTTCAAACTGTCCTAATAAATCTGCAGCTTTCTGATTGTAATAAATTAGGTCGAAACTCTTGTTTATTAGAAGTATCGAATCTTCAGAACTGTTTAAGATGGAGTTTAAATCGACGGACTTTTGCTTTAACTTTTCATGGAAAATTTCTTGCTGTGTGATGTTTAAAGCATACACATTTACATACTTGTTTTCTTTGTTAGGCGCAATAGTCAGAAAGAAAAATTCTTTATTGATTTTTATTTTGATTGATCTTGTTACTCCATCGAATATACTTGCTTTGACTATTGCTTTTATGTCCTTGTTGTGAATTATATTATTTGTTTTGCCAATCTTCCTGGTGAAGTCGATAGCCGGTGAATTCGCGAAAAGAACTTTACCCGCGATATTTAAGCGGAAAACCGGATTGGGATTGTCAAGCGAGAATTTTGCAAATTCTTCTTTTTCCTTTTCGAGTTTTTTTAAGACAGTTACATCTTTGATGTAGAGCAAGTACTCTCCCGTGTCGATGAAATTTATCTTGCCTTCTATGATTAGTTCTTTATGACGATCGCGAAATCTGTACTGAATCGATTTGCTTTTCTGACTCTGACGAATGGCGGCTAAGTCATTTTTAATTATCTCCGAATTGCTATTGTCGACAGCAGTAAGAATGTTAATTCCAACTTGAATATTGTATCGATTTAAAATGCCTAATTCTCCATCTTGTATAACAGATGTTACAATTCCGTCATCATTAATAGTAAAAACACTTCCTTCAATTAATTTGATAAATTCATCTTTCGAAATCTTATCACTAATCAAATCAAGATTATTTATTTTATTAGAATTTGATAAGTTTTCAGTTTCGGTAAATTCAAAACTGCAAAGAAAGTTTAACTCCTGATCTTTTGTTTCGTATTTTTGTAATTTCAGGTTTAAATAGTCTTCATTTTGATGAGTGCTGAAAAGCCCGACATTTTTAATTAACTGAAGGTTTTTGAATTCTAATTTATGATCGTTGATATTTAGTGGGAAAATATTAGGTAAACCTGTAATAAAATCATGGATGCATAAATTTTCTGAATTATTGCAATCGGGAGGAAGGTATTTCAATACATTTTCTTTTAACCCGATAATTGTCCCGTGTTGGTTTATGATGCAGTTCAATATTCCTTCGTTTTTTGGCGCATCTGCAAATAAATTGATGCTGTTAAATCACATCACAAGATAGACAAACATGCAGGAGTTTCTTAAAGCAATAGATAGGTGGTCACATGATTTTTTTCATATATGCATTTTACCTTAAAATTGTCCTAGTTAAACTAAGAAATATTAATTCCCGACAAATCACTGTTATTTACCGAGATTGCTATCAATAATTAGGTTTTATTGACCTAAACTTAATAATTTGGTCACATTAATTCAACCCAAACCATTTAATACTAAGTACTGATGAAGTTTAAAATTAAATTAAATATTTTGGCTATCATATTGTTAGCCAGTACTGTAGCTCGTTCTCAGCAATGGGGTGATTATACTTTGTATTCCTTACAAAACTCAAGTAATGCCTATTTAATCGATACCAATAGTAATGTTGTAAAAACATGGACTTTCACTTCGAACGCAAAAACCGGTTATTCTACTTATTTGTTGCCGGGTGGTACTCTGTTACGAACTGTTTCTCGTACCGGAAATTCATTTACCGGTGGACCCATTTGTGGGCAGGTACAAAAAGTAAATTATAGTGGTAGTGTAATTTGGGATTTCGTGTATTCTACCACTAATTATTGCACTCATCATGATATTTGCCCAATGCCTAACGGAAATGTGTTGTTAATTTCTTACGAGAGAAAAACTGCTAGCGAAGTTACTGCTGCAGGCTGTTCTCAAAGCATAGAAATGTGGCCTGATAAAATCGTCGAGGTGCAGCCAACTGGAGCGACTACCGGTAATGTTGTTTGGGAATGGCATGCGTGGGATCACCTGGTTCAAAATGTCGATCCTACAAAAGCTAACTACCAAGCATCAATAAGTGATCACCCTGAATTATTAAATATCAACTTTAATACTCAGAAGGATTGGATGCATATGAATGGAGTTGATTACAATCCTATTCTAGATCAAGTTTCTTTTAGTTCACATAATTTGAATGAATGGTATATCATTGACCATAGTACCACTACTGCTGAAGCGGCATCTCATTCGGGAGGTAATTCAGGTAAAGGTGGTGATTTGTTATTTCGTTGGGGACATCCTACAAACTACAGTACTTCAGGTACTTCAATATTGAATGTTACTCATGATGCTCATTGGATTCCTGAAGGTGTTCCAAATGCAGGATTTTTGGTAGGATTTAACAACAAGGGAGTGTCAAGCAACCAATCGTCAATCGATCAAATTATTACCCCTCGTGTTGGGTATAACTACACAAAAGTAGCGGGAGCGGCTTATACTCCTTCAACTTATACCTTACGTCATGCTTGCAGTGGATATAGCAGCAACATGGGCAACTCGCAGCAGTTACCCAATGGTAATATGTTGGTTTGTGTAGCAACTACCGGATTGATTTATGAAGTTGATCCTTCCGGTGCCACTCTCTGGTCGAAACAGTTAACCGGCGCATGTCCGCAGGCTTTTCGCTATGATACATGCTATGTTAATAATATTGCTCCTGCCATTCCGGTTATTTCCCAAAACGGGACACAGTTAGAGTCGACTATAGATGCCACATACCAATGGTATTTTAATGGCGATTTATTGCCGGGAGAAACAAGTCAGACCATCACACCGACACAAAGCGGTATTTATTTAGTGCGAACTACCAACACAACAAGTTGCTCATATAGTTATTCGAAAGGGTTCAGCTTCACAATTACCGGTTTATCGCATGCCGATGAGGTCTATGCAGGAGTTGGGGTGTCTCCTAATCCTTCATCAGGACTTATTCACATCAGCGGTGCAGAAAAACTTGAATCAGGCTATACCATTATGATGGCTGATGCCTTAGGAAAAGTTATCTTCGCAGGTAATAACACTGATTTAATAGATGCTTCATCATTTGGTAATGGCATTTATTATGTGAGTATCCAAGCAAAAGGTGAGAAAGCCATTACCAAGAAAGTTGTATTGATTAAATAAGAAAACAATGAAGAAAGTCCTTATAGCGTCGCTGTTAATTCTGGTTACAGTGGCAACTTATGCAAAAAAAGTGAAATTCTCGGTCGACATGACTGGGCAAACAATAAATACGACAGGTATTCATGTAGCAGGAGATTTTCAAACCGTAGCGGGCTTTGCCGGTGGCGATTGGAATTCTGCATCAACGACATTGACTCAAGAAGTAGCAGATACTAACATCTACAGTATCATTGTAGATATTCCTGCTTTCTCGAAATACGAGTATAAATACGTAAACGGTGATCAGTTTTACGAGGCTGAATTCGTACCGCAAGAGTCGAGAGTAGGATATAATTTCAACGATAACCGTTGGTTGTATGTTGATTCACTAGCAGATGACACAACCGATATCGGAGCAATTATGTTTGCAATGAATGCACCTGCAGGTAAAATCCTTGTTCGTTATTTAGTAGACATGCAAATGCAATCATCGATAAGTGGAGATGGCGTTCATCTTGCCGGAGACTTCCAAGGATGGGATGCTTCAAAAGTGATTATGTATAGTTTTGGAAGTAATATTTATGAAATTATCAGTTATCACGATGCGGGAACTGTCGAGTATAAATTTTATAACGGTAACACAGGAGCTGCATCGGAAATAATTCAAGGAGCTTGTGCTTCAGGTAACGGAAATAGATCTTTGCAGGTTAGTGCCGATATCGTTCTTGACGCCGTTTGCTATAGCGGATGTGCTGCTTGTAATACAGCAGGATTAAACGAATTGAATAATCATGCAGGATTTTCAATGTATCCGAACCCAGCATTAAACGAAAGCTCGATTTCATTCGTGAAATCAGCAGGAAGTAAAGTGGTAACCATGTATGAAATGAATGGGAGAATAGTGAGTGAAGTACTCTCTGAAAATGAAAGTAAAATTGTATTGCCATTAAATTCATTAAACCAGGGAATATACATAGTGGCTGTGAAGTTCAATGAAACAAACGAAGTTCAACAATCTAAATTGATTATCGATTAATTCCGAGATGGGAAAACTAATAAGCATTGCCGCGGCTTTTGTTGCGGTTTTTCTGCTAAATCCGACCGTTACATCAGCACAAACCAATTTCTATGATGTAAATACTATTCAGCAAATAGAGATGTTTTTCAGTCAGCCCGACTGGGATTATGAACTCGATACGGCCAAAGCGGGTAGCGATAGTTATATTATGGCTGCTCTGGTGAAAATCAATGGTGTTGACTTCGATAGTGTAGGAGTGAAGTACAAAGGAAATAGCTCATATAATGCATCAAGTGTAAAAAATCCGCTCCATTTATCTCTCAATAAATTCAAAGGACAGAATTATCAGGGAGTTAAAGATATCAAGTTGAGTAATTGTTATTCTGATCCTTCTATGATTAGAGAAGTGTTGGCCTACTCGGTGTTAGGCAATTATATGGATTGCTCGAAATCAAATTTCGCTAAAGTATTTATAAATGGAGTTTATGTAGGATTATATTCCAATGACGAAAATGTGGGGTCTAAGTTTCTTACAGATAAATTTTATTCATCGACGAATACATTCTTTAAATGTAATCCCATTGTAACACCCGGCCCGACTACAAAATGCAACCTAAAATACATTGTAGGAGCTGATAGCTCAGCATATCAAAATTTCTACGAATTAAAATCAGATTATGGCTGGGATGAATTAGTTCGGTTATGCGATACCGTTACGAACTATCCTTCTTCAGTTGAATCGGCAATGGACATCGATAGAGTTTTATGGATGTTAGCTTTCAACAATGTATTAATCAATCTCGATAGTTATACAGGAGCCTTTGCACAGAATTACTACTTGTATCGCGATAACAACAGTCGCTTTGTGCCGATAGTTTGGGACTTAAACATGGCTTTTGGGGGATTTCCTTTTGTTGGAAGTGGAAATACTAGTTTAGGGTCGCTTACGGTCGCCAATATGCAACAACTACCACTAACTATTCACAATACTGATCCGTATTGGCCATTGATAAATGATATCAATAATAATGCTCAGTGGAAAAGGATGTACGTGGC
>JAKPPP010000215.1 GCA_029547265.1 Bacteroidota bacterium | reverse complement strand
AACTTATAAAATAAAATCTACAATGAAAGTAATTGAAAACAAGTATTTACCGCTACCTGGTTTTAAGGCAATGAACCTGTTCGGACTATTCTTATTTGTACGTAAAGGCGCAAAGATGAGCTCAGAAGACATGAACCACGAAGAGATTCATACGGCGCAGATGAAAGAGTTGTGGTACGTGTTATTTTATTTGTGGTACGTAGTCGATTGGTTAATAAAGTTGGTAATATACAGAAACTTTCGAGATGCGTATGTCAATGTAGTATTCGAGAGAGAGGCCTATGCCAACGACGAGGATGAGGATTATTTAAAAACACGAAAGCGGTTTGCTTTCATAAGATATTTGTGATATGCAATTATACATAAAATTCGGTAGTTTGTCTAAGTTTCAGGACTTGTTCGACGACAATGAGTATCTAAAAAAGGTGCTAAGGCCTACAAATTACAATGTCTATTGGATTGAGACAAATAATCTAACAGAGATAATAAGATTGTTAGAAAGCAACGGCATTAACTATAAAATAAAGGATTAGATATGAGTTGGGAGCTGATATTATCGACAGTAGTTGGCATTCTTACGGGTGGTGGGAGTGTAACGTGGTTATTTAAGTTGAGAGAAGACAAGGGTAAATCGGAGGCAGACGCAATAGGTACTGCGGCCGATGCCATGACCAAGCTGCTAAACAATGCTGCGCAGCAACAAGAAACCTTCAACAAGATTATCGAGGGTAAAGACAAGATAATAGAGCAGCAACTAATCCTTATTGAGAATTATAAATCGGCGCTTGACGAGGCGAACAGAAAGATGAAAGAACTTGAATATAAAGTGGCAGATAACGACCGAAAGATTGCGGGTATGCAAAAGATGATCGAAACGGCCATAAACGAAAGACGAACGGCAGAAGCTATGTCGTGTTTTAATGAAGATTGTAAAACAAGAAAGGGTAAAGAAGATGTTGGCATTTGAAGAATACGTAAAAGAGAACAAAGAAGAGTTCATTAATAAGGTCATAAAGATTTCACGTGAACTCGGCATCGACCCAAATTGGTTGATGTTCGTGATGTGGTTTGAGAGCAGGCTTAATCCGAAAGCTGTCAATCAAACAAGTATGGCCGCAGGCCTGATACAATTTATGCCATCTACTGCGAAAGCATTAGGCACGACTACGTGGGTTCTACTTTCGATGAACAACGTGCAGCAGCTTGACTATGTATTGGCTTATTTGAGGCCGTATAAAGGACGAATGAAGATGTGGGTGGATGTTTATCTTGCTGTGTTCTATCCTGCGGCTATTGGCAAGCCAGATTACGTTATTACGCAAGATATAGTCGCAAAACAGAACAAAATTTTCGATATAAACAAAGATTTGGATATTAGCGTGAAAGAGATAGAGACTGTTTTAAGAAAGCAGATACCATCAAAATATAAACACCTTTTTAATTAAGTCATGACAAAAGAAAAGATAAAATACCTATTTCGTGCAGTCACGAAAATGGTCGTACTACTAATGATTCTGTTAATCATAATAGGATGCAAACCTAAGCAGATTATTCAAGAAAAAGTAGTAACTAAAGTTGATAGTTCGCAGGATATTACGTTAAGAGATGAGCTTCAAAAGAAGACCATAGAGGTAGAGCTATTAAAAACCGATTTAGAACGTGTAAGGGACGAGAATATAAGACTGCAAAGCGAAGTGTCGTCTCATGTTATTAATTACGACACAGGGGCTAAGATTAAGCCTGACGGGCAATATCCGAAGGCTAATGAAACGATAACCCTAAGTAAGGTAGTTTACGAAAACACGATAAAGCAATTGGAGTTTTTAAGTCAGAGCTACGGCAAAAAGGTTGACAGTCTAATAACACTAAACAGAAACCTGCAACAGTCGATTGAGTTGGTAACAAATGAGAATAAAAGTTTGTCCGAAAAGACAACTCCGACGACAGGTTTCAATTTTAGATTATTCTTTATAGGTGTAATAGTCGGCATTTTAATTTGTTTCATCCTTTGGCTGCTAAGTAAAAGATATAACATTAAACTATTAAGATAGAACCAATTACGATATTTAAATCTTAATGGCTTCGTCGTTCGGCGAGGCCGTTTTTGTTAAATAACATTAAATCACAGAAAATAATCGACTAATTATTTGGAGGTTCAAAAAATACATGTTAGCTTTGCCGAGTAAAATTAATTAAAGCAAAATGAAAATGAATAATTACAATTACGAAACAGTGTTCGACACTGCGCACAGAACGATGACGTTCATAATCCACCCACGCTTACAGATAGTAGTAAATTTCGCTAATAGTGAAATATCAGTGGTGAAAGATGGCAGCGTTGCGGTCAAAGAGAGTTTAGACAACGAGCCACTATCCTTAGACGACATGGAGTTGATCTTAAAGCAGGCATGTGAGGCCGCAGATAAATTGAAAAAATTTGATTAATAAACACAATTAAAAATTAATGTTATGGAGAAAGAATTAAACGACAAGTTGATTGCCATTCAAAGCAATCTAAAAGCACCGAAGAACCAATACAATAGCTTCGGTAAATATTACTTCAGATCTGGTGAAGATATTTTGGAGGCCTTGAAGCCGCTATTAAAAG
>JAKPPP010000207.1 GCA_029547265.1 Bacteroidota bacterium | reverse complement strand
CTAAATCAAAGGTTCTGAAAAGACATTTGAAAACGGAAAAAAGTTGCTTTCTTTTTAGAAAGTACAGCAATCAAAAAAATCACAATCAACTGATATTCAGCATACTAAATAATATTCACTTCAGGATTAATAATCACCCCAAATTTCTCAAAAACGGAATCTTTAATTGCCAAAGCAAGAGCATATACTTCGGAACCTGTTGCCCCTCCATAATTCACCAAAACGAGGGCTTGATCCTTGTGGGAGCCACAATTGCCAACCACCTTACCTTTCCAACCACATTGTTCGATTAGCCAGCCCGCTGCTAATTTCACCCGACCGTTATCAAGTGGATACCCAACAATAGTTGGGTGAGCTAATTTCAATGTGTCATAATGAGAAGCTTCTACCTCCGGATTTTTGAAAAACGAACCGGCATTGCCCAAAACTTTAGGATTTGGCAATTTCGAAGAACGAATAGCGATAACAGCATCACTTACCTCTTTGATTCCGGGATTTACAACATGCATTAAATCAAGTTGCTGTTTAATAGCTCCATAAGAAGTGTTTACAGAAGCATTAACAGACAATTTAAAAGTAACCGAAGTAATGAAATATTTATTTTTCAATTCATGCTTAAAAACACTTTCACGATAACCGAATTTGCATTGATCTTTAGAAAACACTTCAAGTTCAAGTGTATCAAGATTTATCGCTTCAAGTTCATGAAATACATCCTTTAACTCAACACCATATGCACCAATATTTTGCATTGGTCCGGCACCTACAGAACCGGGAATGAGACTTAAATTCTCTACTCCAGCCCAACCCTTTTCTATACAATACAAAACGAACTCATGCCAAACCTCGCCTGATGCAGCCTTCACAATAACGTGATTCTCATTTTGAGAAACAATAGAAATACCCTTTAGCAGATTTCTTACCACCAATCCCTCAACATCTTTCGTTAAAAGCACATTACTGCCACCGCCAAGAAAAAGAGGATTGCCCAACTTATACTCAGGCGATAGAATCAATTGCTTCATATCATCCACTGAATGAACCTCTGCCAAATAACGAGCAGAAACATCGAGTCCGAAAGTATTAAACGATTTAATCGACTGATTTGAAAGGATCTTAACCATGCAACGAAATTAAAATAAATCTTTAATAGAAGGCATTAAATTGTCAGTTACTTGGTCTATTTTCGCAGTAAATCCGCTCCGCATGAAAGAAGTCAAGATACAGTACGGTGTACTACTGAAACGACTAATCATTTCTTTTTGTTTGCTATACATTCAACGGTGGATTTTTTTGTTATTCAATGCAAATTATTTCCCGTCACGCTCATTAAGTGATTATTTCAACATAATATTACAAGGAGCGCGGTTCGACATTAGTACAGTAATAGTATTCAACAGCTTTTTTATATTAATGCATTTAGTTCCAGTTAAGTGGAACAAACCAGCATACTCAAAAACACTAAAAGTCATTTTCCTAATTAGTAATATATTCATGCTATTACTTTGCAATGTAGATTTAGCTTATTATGGATTCAACAACAAAAGATTAACGATTGACATATTAGCTCTAGCCGATGCGGGTGCGAAGAACGCAATTTCATTGATTATCGACTTTTGGTATGCCACAATTATTTGGTTAGCGTCGATATATCTTTTAATAAGACTATATAAAAAAACTGAAAGCAGTGAAGAGACAAAATTCAAACCAATACACTGGAGTCTTGCGCTAATTCTCTTTGGATGCTTATCTTTTATTGGAATAAGAGGAGGGGTACAATATCAAGGCATTAGTCCTGCGAACTCGGCCGATAAAGTAAATCCCGCGTTATCACCATTAGTCACCAACTCTGCATTTACTTTTATTTTCTCCACACAAAAAAGAAGCATAGAAGACCGCAAATATTTTACTGAGGCAGAAATGCAGTCAAAGCACAGCAACATCTATAGCATCAACTCCGAATCGACTACACATCCCAACGTAGTAATCATCGTAATGGAGAGTATG
>JAKPPP010000193.1 GCA_029547265.1 Bacteroidota bacterium | reverse complement strand
AATACTGCAGCCGCAGGAACCAATTCTAACAATCTCCATCCTTGACGTTTTTTAGGCGCCGCTTCTGTTTGGTGATGCTCTTTTTTACTTACCTTTTTCAGAGGTGAAGTAGTTATTGCTTCACGCTTAATTGCAGGCGAATGAACCGTAGTTAATCCAAACGAATCCATTAGAAAATTCGTTGATGCGTCCGGCTCAAATTGTATATGCTGTTCTAGATCTAATGATATAGATCCAACTTGCTGAATTTCGATTTTTTCTCCTAATGCCAATAAACGAAAAACATCATCAACATAAAGTTGAATGGCATTCACCGCTTCTTGATATGAAACTCCTCCATTTCTACTCACATAATGAGCTAACAAACCATCGTTCACTCGAAGACTTGCATTGAAGGCAATTTTCTTTGTTGGTGGAGAGAAAGTATGTTGTGCAGGATTCAAAAATGCACTACGCGTATTGGCCACGAATCCTCCCAAACCGGGTATGATTACGCAGTCATTCGTATATAGTAATTCGCTTATGTAATGGTCTATGCGCACTCTTTGAGTTTAATTGATAGGTGCTAAGATAATGATAAGATGCACCAAACCCCAAGAAATTAACAATTTATTGTTAAAAACGACTATAAATCAATCGATTGCGCTTTTAATAAGTCGTCAGGAGTGTCAACCGCAAGGGTCTCTTCTACCGTAATTCCTGTAGCTATTCGGTACCCGTTTTCAAGCCATCTGAGCTGTTCGAGCGACTCAGCAATTTCTAAACTGCTTTGCTTTAACTGCGTCAATTTAGGCAAAACAGAGGCCTTGTATCCGTAAATCCCGATGTGTTTATAATAGGTATGATGATTAACCCATTCTGTTACTTCTTCTCCTTTCTTATAAGGAATAGGCTGTCGACTAAAATAAAGCGCTTCTCCTTTTTCATTGATAACAACCTTCGGAGTATTTACATTTAGCAATTCTTCCGTATGACTGATTTTTTTAATCAATGTTCCGATCTCGACTTCTTCACGTTGCAATATTTCGGCTAGGATATTTATCTGATTGGGATGAATATATGGCTCATCACCTTGTATATTAATTACCGCATCCCAACCACTCTTATACTTCGCCATCGCTTCCGCACAACGATCTGTACCACTGGGATGATCGGCCGATGTCATTACTACATTACCTCCGAATCCTCTTACCACTTCGGCAATTCGATCATCGTCTGTAGCAACAACTACTTCAGTTAAATTTGCTTTCGAGGCTTGCTCATAAACTCTTTGTACCATCGGTTTTCCTTTGATCATTGCCAAAGGCTTACCGGGAAATCGAGTGGATGCGTAACGCGCAGGAATTACCCCTAGAATTTTCATACTACTTCTTGCCTCTGATCAATTGAATTGTTCCGTGTAACTTTCTCGGTACTACATCACCGTTAGGTGTAAGTTCGTTTACCGTACAGATATAAAAATAAACTCCATCAGTAGCTTCTTCTCCATCATTCTTTTTCTTTCCGTTCCAATTAATATCAGGATCGGTTGTTTCGAACATTAATCCTCCCCAGCGATTAAAGATTTTCATTTCTACATCTTTTACATCTCTATACGGAAGTATTGGATGATATAGGTCGTTTATGTTATCTCCATCCGGAGTAAATACATTTGGCAATTCGTAATTCGGACAAGGATCTATACAGAAAGTGTCACTCGCCGCACTTATATTTCCGGTTGAATCGGTCGCAGTTATATAATAACATCCAGAAACCGACTTAGGATTACTATAAATGTATGATGACGCTGTAGGTCCCGCAGCATAAATCAATTGATAAACGGTTTCTCCCGTTGGCATATAATACAGTTGATATGATGCAATATCAGATGCACATGTTGAATCGATTACCCAACTCATAGTATCTTTTAACAATAAACAACTTCCGCTATTTGCAAATGTTGGTGTACATGGAGGCTCATTGTCTTGAGGCGTTCCACATGCAATTTGTGATTTATTGATAATCGGATTCACTAAACCTGTATCTAAATAAGACCCAAAAGCCTTTACGTAGTAACAATAATTAACTCCGTTTTGAATGCTATCATCAACATACGATTGAGTGGTTGAATTACCAATTAAGGTAAATAAGTTAGGAGGCCCTTCTCTGTAAATTTCGTAGAAAGTGTTTGTCCATGGCACATCGAAGTTCCACGTCAAATTATTCTTTTCATCCCCAGGACCAACATTTAAAAATACACTGCTCGCTATTTGCGTTGTTCCAATCAAGAATGTATTTCCCGGAGTGTCGTTCCAAAATTGAACTCTATAACGTTGCTGTATAGCCGAAGTGTTTAGCCCGGCATCATTATATGTCGTGTCGTTCAAATCATTCTTAGTAACCACATCAATATAATTTCCTGTTCCATCAGCGCGTTGCAACACGTAACGGAATGGTCCCGGAGTTTGCGTGAAATCAAGTTGAGTTGGTTTTCCCCAAGCTAAATACATTGTCCCTGTTGATGTAGAAGTTGAATTCACATCTACATTGGTAATCACCGGAAGATCTCTGATTAACTTTCCGCAGAATTCAACTGATGCATAGCTCTCCGCACCATCAGGAAATACCGCAACTACCATATAGCAATATTGAACTGCAGGAGCTAATCCCGCACCGTTATTATTATCGGTAAATGTGGTTGAGTAATATCCGTTTGTTTGTCCTATTAAAGTATACCCAGTATAAGAAGGAACTCCGGTCTCACAAGCCGATGGAGTAAATCCGTATGATCCAACTCTTCGATAAATTTGATATCCCACCGCTTGAGGACAAATACAGGTATCCCAATTCAACACTAAGCTATTTCCTAGTGCTGTTGCAAAAGGATTTTTCGGTGATGGCGCTACTACTGTAATAAACATCTGCTCTAAATCGACTAACTGCACACCGGTATTATTATCGATAGCTTTGAATACTACTGTGTACTTACTTTTTCTCACATGAGAACAATCAGTGTTCCATAAAAAATCTCCTGTTGCTACAGCTACCGATGGTGTTGAAGTAAATGTTGCAGGGCTATTCGTTGTAACAAATGGTCCTCCTGTAGCACTCATCGTAATCAATTCTCCATTCGGCTCCGTTGCGTTTACAGTAAAGGCTAGAACAGTTCCAGCTTCAACACATGTATCGTTAACTGTTGCGATGACCGGCGGTTGATTCACCGGAGGATAAATTGTAATTTGCATGTCGCGCGTTACATATCCGATGTTCAATAATCCAACACCGGGTATATTTCTCCATTCACGAATGATCATTGCAACATTGTATTCTCCGATTGTTTGAGGACTGTCCCAAATTAAATCTCCCGTCACTGCATCTAACGTAAATGAATTGTTTGCTGCAGGATAACTGAATGTAGGAATTGGTTGTCCACCGGTACCTTTACAAGGCACTAACTCATACGACAAACTATCTCCATCGGGATCAAAGGCATTCGGATTATGAAGGAATATTTGCCCTACAGCACCATTGTCAATCGGCGCTTGCAATAAGTTGGGTGAGTTATTAGTTGTAATTACTGGCGAAATCACCAATTTAGTTTCTACATAAAAAGGAAGATTCACTGAACCCGGCATATTAACAATATCGGCATTTCTATTTTCATCCAAGAAATACATCGTGTAGCTTCCGTTACCGGGATAGGTATGTACACCAACATATATATTACGTTGAATATCGGGACCAACATTAAAATCGATACTCTGACGAGGAATAGTATCACGAGATCCGTCGCCCCACCAAAATTCTAGTTCAGGACGATCAGCCGGACTCGACGTCTTTGTATATGTTACAATTTTTACCTCATATAAAAGGTTGGCAATCTTTCGGTATGTAATCTCCCCTGCCCTATTATGCGTTGCATTGGCGGTGAAGGATGCGGCCATGATTAACACAGCCGTAAATATTAAAACACTAAAAGAGCGGATATTATTCATTAGCACATCGAAAGATATTTACACTAATATTCTATTAATAGTTTATCACTTGCTGTTCCAAATGCGCAGGCATCTCGCGGAACTCATACTGCTGGTTTCTAAGCTGTGGTTCAAACCCCGCTTCACGAATTGCTTTTTGAATTCCTTCAGCAGTAAATCGGTGAGGAGCTCCTGCTGCCGAAACTACATTCTCTTCAATCATGATAGAACCGAAATCATTGGCACCTGAATGCAAACATACTTGCGCTACTGCCTTTCCTACTGTTAACCACGATGCTTGAATATTCTTCACATTTGGCAACATAATACGACTCATAGCGATCATACGAATATACTCATCTCCGCTAACTTCATTCCTTACACCTTTCACTCTTCTTAACATGGTTCCCTCATCTTGGAACGGCCAAGGGATGAAAGCTATAAACCCTTTAGCGTCGGCAGGCTTTTCACTTTGCACTTGACGGATCAACTCTAAATGCTCAAAACGCTCATCTAAAGTCTCCACATGTCCAAACATCATAGTTGCCGAAGTCGTTAATCCCAGCTTATGCGCTGCTCTCATGACATCCAACCATTCCCTTCCGCTGCATTTACCCTTAGAAATAATTCTTCGAACGCGGTCGTTCAGAATTTCAGCTCCAGGTCCCGGCAATGAATCTAGTCCCGATTCCATCAATACCGACAAAACTTCAGTATGCGTTTTCCCTTCTAATTTGGCAATATGCGCAATTTCAGGGGGTCCTAAAGAGTGTAATTTGAGGGTCGGATAAAGCTTTTTGAGTTCACGGAATAGTCCGGAATAATAGTCGAGCCCAAGGTCAGGATGATGTCCGCCTTGAAGCAAAAGCTGCTCCCCGCCATAGCGGAAAGTCTCGTCGATTTTTGTCTTATACTGCTCAATAGTAGTGATATACGATTCTGCATGTCCCGGAATACGGTAAAAATTACAGAACTTACAATTAGCAATACATACGTTTGTAGTATTTAGATTTCGATCGATAATCCAGGTCACTTTGCCATCCGGCTTCTGAATTTTCCGAAGCTCATTCGCCACATACATCAACTCACTGGTTGGAACGTGCTCAAACAAAAATTTACCTTCTGCGGCAGAGAGAAACTCAAACTGAAGGGCACGTTTTAATAATTGATCGCTATTCATATCGTTTTATTTGGTGTCTATCAGATAACCTGATAACGGATAAAATGTTAAACAATTGCCGTCACTTTTTGATGTTGACGTTCGCATTGTTTAATTTCAGCCGCTCAAAGTTAAAGTTTCTTATGCATATCGCCATAAAACGCCTGTCAGCTACCCGTAAAGATGATCATTTAGTGATCTTGGCCGACAACGACAAAAACATCCCGTCTGATCTCTTTTCCCGGGAGGAACTAAGTTTCCTAAAGAAAGAGCGCAAAGCTGAACGCAAGCAAATCATTATCAACCAGTACAAAAGGCTGGTTATCGTGCAAATGACCGAAGGCGGAAGCAACCCTTCGTACCAGCAGATCGAAACGGCTCGTAAGAATGGCTCGGGAATTGCTGCACGCATCAATGGCGTTAAGGGCGAGCAAGTTAACATTATGGGAACTGTTGCCCCTTCTCTTCTTTTGGCCTTTTCGGAGGGATTGATTTTATCGAATTATCAGTTCTTGAAGTATCGCAGTAAGGCTAGCTCAGAAAAGAATTCACTTTCTACGGTAGGAATTATTCACAAGGAAGTTTCTCAAAAAGAAATCGACCATCTTACTGTGCTTTGCGACGCGATCTTTAAAACGCGCGACTTAGTTAACGAACCTGTTTCATTCTTGAACGCTGTTGAGTTAGGTAAGCAATTTACTAAAATGGGTAAGGAAGCAGGATTCAAAGTGACTGTTTTCGACAAAGCTCAGATTACTAAAATGAAGATGGGCGGATTATTATCCGTAAATTTAGGAAGTATCGACCCTCCTACTTTCACCGTGATGGAATACAAACCTGATGGTGCTATCAATAAAAAACCATTTGTGCTAGTTGGTAAAGGTGTAGTTTACGATACCGGTGGTATGAGCTTGAAGCCTACTCCGAACTCAATGGATTACATGAAGTGTGATATGGCAGGTGGAGCTGCAGTTGGTGGAGCAATTTATGCTATCGCGAAAGCTAAGCTTCCGGTTTATGTTATTGCTTTAGTTCCTGCAACCGATAACCGTCTCGATGGTAATGCTTATGTACCGGGTGATGTTATCACGATGATGAGCGGCAAAACAGTTGAGGTTTTAAATACTGATGCTGAAGGTCGATTGATTCTTGCAGATGCTTTGCATTATGCAAAAAGCTTGAAGCCTGAAATGGTAATGGAATTCTCTACGCTAACAGGTGCAGCAAGTGCAGCAATCGGACCTTACGGTATCGTTACCATGGGTAAAGTTGATGATGCTACACGTGCTGAATTAGAGATTGCAGGAAATAATGTTTACGAACGTTTAGCAGAGTTTCCTTTGTGGGATGAGTACGATGAATTGTTGAAGTCGGATATTGCTGACTTGAAAAATATCGGAGGCGCAACAGCCGGAGCTATTACTGCAGGACGTTTCTTATTGAACTTTACTGATTATCCTTATATGCATTTTGATATTGCAGGACCGGCGTTCAGCAAATCAAACGATAGCTACAGAGGAAAAAATGGAACGGGAGTCGGAGTACGATTAATATTCGAATTCTTGAAGAATAAAATTAAGTAATAACTCATTCGAAGAACTCCGGATAATAAAATGTTCGGAGTTCTTTTGATGAAAGAATAACAATACGAGTTTTATAGTTTTAAAATAATATTATGCATCACGAAGGAGAAGGCAAAATTCGTATAGGCATCACAATAGGTGATGTAAACGGTGTGGGGGCGGAAGTAATCATGAAAGCATTGATGGATAACAGGATTTTGCAAACATGCACTCCTGTTATTTATGGATCATCGAAAGTAATATCTCATCACCGTAAGGCGTTGAACATTCAAGAGTTTAATTACAATACTGTAAAAGGAATTCATGATGTTATTCAACGTAAAATAAATTTAATTAACTGTTGGGAAGAAGAGATTAAAGTAGAGATCGGAAAACCTTCATCGGAAACCGGTGTATATGCATATAAAGCATTGCAGGCTGCGACTGCAGATCTGGCTGCGGGACATCTTCACGCAATAGTAACTGCGCCTATCGATAAACATACTATCCAACCGGAAGGCAGCGGATTTACAGGGCATACTGAATTCTTCGGAAAAGCTTTTGCGAATTCTAAGCCGTTGATGTTTTTAGTGTCGGGCGATTTACGTGTAGCATTAGTAACAGGACATGTACCTGTAACAAAAATCTCACAACATATCACGAAAGAAAATATCCAATCGAAATTACAAATCATGATTCAGTCATTGAAACGTGATTTCGGTATTCGCAAACCACGCATTGCTGTACTAGGATTAAATCCTCATGCAGGTGATAACGGAGTAATTGGAAACGAAGACAAAGACATCATCGCACCTGCGGTGAAAGAAATGTCGGATAAAGGTGCGGTAGTATTCGGACCGTATTCCGCCGACGGATTATTCGGTAGCGGAGCTTATAAGAAATTTGACGCTGTGTTAGCGATGTATCATGATCAAGGATTAATTCCGTTTAAAACATTAGCATTTGAAACAGGAGTAAATTTTACGGCAGGACTACCGGTGATACGCACCTCTCCTGATCATGGAACAGGCTACGATATTGCAGGAAAAGGAATTGCAAGTGAAGTATCGATGCGAGAAGCAATTTATATGGCTTGCGACATCTACAACTTACATCAAACATATGATGAAGTCACGGCAAACCCACTAGCTTTTACCAAACTTGGTGGAGATAGATAAAAAAGAAAGTCCCGAATAACATCGGGACTTTTTTTATATCTGAATAACGTAAATTATGAAATCAGCCCTTGCTGAAATGCTAAACGAATTAACCCTGCAACATTATTCAAGTTGAGTTTTGATAAAATATTTTTTCTGTGTGTTTCAACCGTTCTTACACTAATAAATAATTTATCGGCGACTTGCTGGCTACTTAAACCTTGAGCTATCAACTGAACAATTTCAATTTCACGCTCAGAAAGAACATTTTTCAATTCAGGGCTTTCATCAGAGCTAGGGAATGCTAAACTCTCTGTAATTTCAGAAGAAAAATAACGACCACCGTTAAGGACTTTATCTATCGCCATTCGAAATTCAACTTTATCGGCATTCTTTAACAAATAACCATTAGCTCCGGAATTTATTAGTGAACGAACAATAGATGGGTTGTTATACATACTCACGATAATTACTTTCAACATTGGAAATCTCTTTTTAACAACTTCAAGCGTTGCCTTACCATCCATATTAGGCATTTGAAGATCCATCAATAGTAGATCAGGCAATTCATGAGACTCTAAAAATGAAATTACATTGATTCCATCTTTAACACTTCCGGCTACAGAACAATTATCAATTTCAGAAACTATCAACTCCAGTCCTTCTCTAAATAATTGATGATCGTCGGCTAATAATATTTTGCTCGTTTTCATTTATTAACCACAAGGAATTATTATTGTAATTACACACCCTCCTTCAACTCTATTTTCGCGGCGAAATTCGCCTTCAAGTGCATTTACTCGCGTTTTCATATTTAATAGACCCATTCCCTCTTTTAAATTTTCATCGACACCTTTCCCATTGTCCTCTGCAAATAAAATTAGATTATTACTACTCAAATATAATTGAATATTTAAGTCACTTGCGCTTGAATGCTTCAAAGCATTGCTGATAATCTCTTGAGTTGCTCGAAACATTGTCAGCTGTTTCTCCGCCGAAATACTTGCCGGCAAATTGAAACAATCAAAATTAATTTTCAATAATGATGTTGTTGAATTTTCAACCAATTCACGTATTGCAGCTGCCAGACCCTGCCGTTCTAGCGTAACCGGCATCATTTGATGAGAAATTTGGCGAACTTCTACAATGGTTGAATTCAACAATTCCGCACCTTTTGTATTCGATTCATTAATCGACAATTTAAGTGCGGCGAGTTGCTGTCCAATACTATCGTGCAAATCGCGAGCAATTTGTCTACGCTCATTTTCTTGTGCAGAAATAACGGAAGCAAGACCACGGCGTTGTTCTTCGGAAAGAGCCTTACTTAACTTCAACTGACTTGCAATCTTTTGTCGCGATACAATAATAAACGCCAAAACTCCTATAACAATTACAATCAAAATTAAAAGAACATTATTTCTTCGGGCTAATGACAATGAAGCATCTTTGTTTTCAATTTCGAGTTGCTTGATTTTGTTTTCTGATGATAGTGCTTTTATTTTATTTTGTTTCAACTCAGTCTCATATCGTGTTGCCAATTCTTGCGCCGCTTCAATATTTTTACGTTTTGCAATTGTATCTGACAAAGAAACAAACAAATCTATTTCAGAAATTGCAGATTCACTTCGGCCCTTCAAAATATAATATTTTGCTAAGCTATATCTTGCATTTTTTTCCTCTTCATACAATCCTAACTTTGAAGATATCTTTACCGACTCATTAATATACGGATAAGCCGCATTAAGATTATTTAAATCCAGATAGGTATTCCCTATGTTTTGAGAATAGGTAGCAATACCAGCTGAGTCGTATATACTTTTAGCTTCATTATTTGCCTTGAGATAATAAGACAATCCCATTGCATTATTTTTCATTTGCCGATACACATAACCCATATTGCCATATAAGGTAGCATTTGTGCTGGGGTCTTCAATTTTTGCTATCACCTTTTCAATCTTCATCCCCAAATTCAATGCCTTTAAGAAATCCCTCTTCTCTGAATAAAGATTCACAAGATTAACTTGCATTAACCAATACATGTATTCGTTACCATTTTGAGAATGAAGCAACGAGCTTTTTTCAAAATAACTTTCCGCTTGACTATAGTCTTTCATAGATAAAAAGGCGAAGCCCAACCCCCCTAGTAAAGTTGCTTGATTCTCTTTATCATTCAATTTCACATATATTTTCAAAGCAGGAAAAAGATATTGCAAGGCTTGTTTATGGTCTCCTAGTTGAACATAACAATTCGCTATTTTGCTATATGTCGATGCTAAAAGCGCATTATCCTTTAATTGTTTCCTAATTTTTAGCGATTCCATTAAATAATTAATCGCTTCATTATAATTACCTTTCCTAATTGCAACAATTGAAAGATCGTTGAATCCCATTGAAATCCAATAAGGGCTATTTATTTTTTTTGCCAACGTCATTTCCTGCTCTGCAAAGAACATAGCAGAATCTAAACTCAAAAACCCGTATTCCCACGAAAGCTGAGTAAAACTATTTAATTTTTGGGAATCACTTTTCGCATTCGCCAATTGAATTTTATACACCCTAATAAGGGAATCCGGGGTTTGTCCGAATGTCGACAAAAAACAAATACAAATGATTGCACATATAATCGGTGCACGCATAACCAACAATTTTATAGTGACAGGAACTAAATATTAGGTAAAAATACCTAAAAATACTTACTGAAACCAACATAAATAAAATCACCACCCTATCCCAACATTTAAAATGGACATCACCTTCAAATACCGAAATCTACGTATTGCAAATACAATTTTTTGCTTACAACAACCTTTCCTGGATTTATGAACATTGCAGTGACGAAACTACTGAATGATCTCTTCAAAAAATTCACCCAAGAACAAATATTGCCTGTCCCTCATGGCATCAGGATCATTTGTTTCGTCAACAACTTTAAGCTATGAGGGCAGGCATATTTGTTCGACAAATAAAAAATCAAATGAATTTATCCGTCAAGTACTTAAGACTGATTCTCGCAGTATCACTACTGATTCTGCCTCGAATCACATTTGCCCAAAGCAACATTAAAGAATTGTTATCCCTCGACGATAAAACTTTCTGGAAAGGGTTTCAGAACATCCCAATGGCCGGCTCGAGTGGAAAACCATATCGTAATGGACAAGGAGTAAGAGCATACTATCCATCATTGCCAATTCCAAAAAAAATAGCACTGGTCTCCTTTTATCTATTTGATATAGGCACAAGAGAATCCGTATCATTCGGAAACTATCGAGCATTTGGATGGAGCTCAACACATACTAAAAGCTGGAATATGACCGAAGAGGGAGCAAAAAAACTCGCAAATCAATTTTATGCTTACTGGATGGAAACAGCACTGGAGTCCTTTAAAATAACAGGAAGCACACTAATAACTCCCGACAGCTTTACGCCTGAACAAAAAGCTGCTTATGAAAACTTCAAACTAGAAAAATCGAAAATCGGAAGCGCAATCATGTCGCAAAGCGAAGTGAATGCTGATGTGATTGAAATGGCTGACGGATACTTACCAATTATTCCATTTGCACCCGGTGATTATAAAATGGCAGAGTCAATTGGATTATTGGCTAAAGAACTTGGTGTTGATGCAGTATTGATAGCAGCAACAGAAGTAAGAACAGACAAACAAGGATCACATCTTTCATCAATAGGAATGTATATGTATGGTCCGAATCCGGTGCCTCGCAAAGAAGATGTGAAGTATTTCGGATTTAATGGTGCGGGACGACAAGAAGGAAATGTATACGAGGTTTGCAAAGTCAACTTCAACAAGACAGATGGCGTTTTATTCTATGGCGTTGACAGAAAAAGTGGCGAAGTAAATTATTTCGACTATGAAGGTATTGATCAATTATATGGTAAAGTTTTAGGAGGATTATGGTATCAATTAGTAACTGTAAAAAAATGTGGACAATCAGATGATAAATAAGATTATAAAAAACATGAAAACAGCTGTAATAATTACATTTCTATTTGCTTCAATCTCTGCAAGTGCCCAACCGGATATAACCGGATACAACTCCGTTGAATTGGGATTATATTTCAACCACCTAACAGATGGAAGTAAAGGGAAAGACACAAAAAATTCGTTTATCTCTAATAGCTTTGGATTAACGATGTGTGAAATGACCGGTTCTTTGATAGACGCAATTGCATCCGCTAAAAAGAGACATAAATTTAGGTTCGGAGATGCGCTCACGATGGGAGTTGGGGCCGGCTATGCATCAGAAAAAGGATATGATGAAGGAGAGGCAGTAAAAAACGGAACAATTAATTTCAGAATGTGGGCTGGATATGGGGCACAAGCAAGTTATGAATATGGAGATGGGCAGATAGCAGGAATTAGATGGGTTAGAACCTCTGAAGAAATGGGGAATTTTTATTCTGACGTTGGCGTTGGAAGCGGAAAATCGGCATCATACGGATATCATAAAATCGGAGTATTCGGAGTATTCAAAAATTTAGGCTACGAAGTGTCATATTTAATGAATCGCCCTACTCCTTCAATTGAAACTTCCGGTGTTGATTATTCCTTTCATGGGTTTGACTTAAAAGCAAAATATATTGTAAGTGAAAAATTTTATCTGTCTGCTCATTACGCATCTGTAGTTCGAGAGAGTTCGCTGTATGGAGTCATTTATGGAGTAGAAACGCGAGCAAAGACTTTTAGTTTTGGAGGAGGCATCTCATTATGGTAAAAAAAGAGGGAAGTAAATTTTACTTCCCTCTTTTTTTTATCTCATCAAATACATCTTACCCCAACCTTTTTTGAAGTAGGCGTCGAGTGCGGTTTCTTTCTTTTCAATTTCTGATCCGTTGATGCCTGTGTAAACGCGATAGAGATAAACTCCGTTTGCTAATTGATCACCAAACTCGTCTTTACCATCCCAAGCATATTCTGAAATATTTCGTCCGATATGAATATCACCAATTTCTTGTCGCGTAATTTCACGTACAATCTTTCCGGTAACTGTCATGATGCGAATACGGAAGTCATCAGGGATTTCACTTCCTGTTAACACAAACACAAATCGTGTTGATGTACTAAAAGGATTCGGATAATTCACAACTTCAGTAATTGAACTTTTGTTCACCACTTCGAATTGAATTTTATAATCAAGAGCTCCACTTAAATTACCTGACTCATCTTTTGCTTGAACAGTCAACTCATAAACACCATCTTTAGTTAACAACGGATTATAGTCGATACGGAAGCTGTTTTTCGGAAGTGAAGCAGGAATCCATTTCAAAAGATCGGAAGACGTAGTAGTACCTGAAACAGGCTCAAAATGCAAATAGGATATTACTCCATCAGGAGCAGTTAATGTTACTCTAAAATTGCCTGTATCATTGAGTGCAATGAATTTATTTTCATCGAGCAATTGCATTGTTACATTCGGACGAGCAGAGACGATATCGCCATTCAAAATATGTGTCCCATCAAAAGTAACATCTAACAAAGGATTAGTTATATCCCTAGTCACATGGAAACGAACATTTGCCAAGTTATTAAAATGATACTGCTCCGGTTGATCATTACGTGGATTTGCTTCAATCCACAGTACATTATCACCTAAAAAATCTCTTGTGCTAAATGATATTCCTGTCATTACAGTATCACCAGCTGCTAACGGTCTATTCAAACGAACTGTTGCTAAATCGCGACGCACATTATTCTGATCGAACAAATAGTAATCGACCAATAATGTATCCATATCAACACTGCTAATATTCTCAAATGCCATGTTGAAAGTTACTTTTTCGCCTTCTTGTACAGTATCACTAACAAAAGAATAATACTTCGTATTTAATGTTCCTTCAGGCACCGGCGAATAATAAACTTGCCATTTCACCAGTTGAGGAGGTGTACGATTAATTAAATCTTCGGTATACATCTTCAATTTCAAATAAGGATATTGCGCTGCATCAATTGAGTTAATTGCAAAATCTTTTTGACTTTGTGTTATTCCGCTCATCAATAAAATTTCTTGGCCGGTGGTATTAACGCCATACACATTCAACAAGACAGAATCAGGAGTGAATCCTGTTTCTGTTGAAGCATAATCCCAATGAACACTTGTCCATCCTGTTGAAGGACCAATTTTAGTGGATGTATAAAATCCTTTATCCCAATCACGTTGCAAAGCATAATCGATTCGCAAGTCCTCTGTAGGGAATATTCCTTTTTTGAAGATAATAGACGAAGGGTCTCCTTTCTTCATAAACAACATGTATTTATCAGCATTCGTCAATGTACTATACTGAGATACTCCAAGATTCGCAAAACCGGCTTTCAAATCAGCCAAAGTATCAAAACCTACTCCGAAAACTGTCCAGCTTAACAAATAATCACCATCAGGAATTTTATTTGTAATCATGCTTATTAAGCTATCGGTTTGCGATTGAACGGCAGTGTTAAACAAGAAGAATTTATCGGGACGAGGTCTATTACATCCTTGGAATGTATTACAATTAAAATAATTATAATTTCCATAATAACGAATACATGAATCGGTTTGCCATGGATGTTCAAAGTCGACAGAATCTAAAACTGCCACAGCAATTTGAGGCATATAATTACAGCCGCCATAATCCATATTCGACCCATTAATTTCATAGGAAGGACGAGTATCCACATGCGTCATAGTTAAAGCAAACTGCGATGAGACATATTCAAAATAACGTGTTGCATCATGACGAAACATATTCGTTAAATCATCTTTACTAAATTGAGGATAATCGGCTTGCGACCAACCTGTAATCCCTTGCTTATACATAAATGAGCTTTGCTTCCACTGAAAGTCATTAGAGATAGAAGTATCAGGATTCATGATTGAATCGTTAGCAACTCTCCAATAATATACTTCACTATCGGCAAGTGCTATGTTAGGTGTCCAACTAACAACACCAAAAGCATTGGCTACTACTCCTGAAATTTTCGATGGACTAGAAAATACTGCGGAAGTATCAAGTTCGAATCGATAATTTTTAGGTGCGGCGAACAGATTTGCAGTTGTTGCTTTTAATGTTACTGAAGATGTTGGAATGATAGCATATTCCTGTGGATAAACTGGATTAATATCTGTTGATGTAATTTGCAATGTTGTTGTTGCTACGTTATTACTCGACTCATTCAACTCTGCAACATCATTGTAATTGTCGACAGTGACTTGGAAAGTATTTAATCCCGCACCATCTTTAAAATCAACCGGGAGTTTTACTTCAAATGTATCGCGGTATGTAACGTAAGGTACTTGAATGATGGTATCATGTTTTGTAATTCCGTCGGGCATAGTACGACTAAACAAAATACTCATCGATTGATTTGTGTTTTCGCCAAGATTGGTAACCGCTATTTTTACTTTAAACGAATCAACTTCTGTAGTAACTACTGAGGGTTCAAATGAAATACTTGAATTATCTACTGAATAATCAGGCAATTCAAATTGATTCATTTTAATTGCAGGATCACCATGCAGCGTCATACTCATACATACATTTTTGTATCCTGCATTTGATGACATCACATTGGCTATTGTTCGTTTCATACTCTCAGCAACACCTTTACCGTAAGACGTACGGAACATTTGTTGATGTAATTCCGATGAGTATGTATCGAGTTCTTCAATAATTCCTTTATCAGGCACCGCAATAAATCCGATAGCTGCTTTATCAGGAGTTAATACAAATCTTTCGTTTAATAATTTTTGAGTTGTAAAAATGTCACCTACAAAACAGCTCTGAGCAAGCACAACGGGATATCTTCCTTTGTTGCTATAATTTTCAGGGGCATCAGTACTATTATCGAATGAAGTTCCGGCAGCATGTCCGTAGAACGTCATCATTGTACAACCCGAATCAATTAAAGCTTGCAAGTATTCACTTTGGTTAATTTGAATCGGCGCATTTGAATTTTTCAAAAACGTATAAACGTTTCCTCCAAACAATGTGTCTTCTATTAACTCTGCATAAGTATGTAACTTAGCGGAAAGAATATCTTGTTCATCTTGATTAGATCCTCCACCAAAGTGCAATACATTTTTCATCCATAATGCGGGAGGTTGAAGTTGATTGTTTTCAAATTCAATTAACTTATTTAAATATGCAGTAACATCGGCATCCGATTGTGCAGAAACACGTCCTGTGGCTATTTCTGTTTTATACTCATTGGTGTTTAAGTGAGCAGTAAAAAGTTGATCGGAAGCCGGCTCTCCCCAAGTCGGAACTAAGTTCAATCCATATCCTGTACCGGATTTACTATCTGTAATCATAACTCCTTTTCCCAATAACAATAAATATTTTGGTGGAGCAACAGCTAAATCGATTAATTGATCAGCAAAAGACCGTATAGCTTGCGGATGTTTTCTGATTCCCCATGCATACTGATCGTATAATTCATTCACATCTGCTAAAAGCGGACTATATCCTTTTGTTGCACGATATGAAGCATAATCTTTAGCGCTAGTCCATATTGCTTTATTTGATACAATAAGAAAATCGGCATTCATTCCTTGCTCTAAGAAATTATTAAAACGTGCGTATTTTGCAGGATCAGGATCGCGATTTACTGGTTCAATCGTAATATTACCGTTAAAAGCAAATGCTTGATTATTGTTTATGATGTAAATTTTTTGCTCCTCTGTATAAGCCGGAATTACCGCACTAAAATTACCTCCACTATTTAAAACCGAAATAATTCTTATTGTATCACTTCCAACAACATAGACTTTGGGATTTGTCAATCCTGTATTCGAAAAATTAATTGTTGCTTTAGATCCTTGTGGATTCAGATACAATTCCTGCGGGAATGTTTCTGATGTAAAATCTGTTGACCTATCATACTCAAAACGAATATACCCTGTATTCATGTAATTTTCGTTAATCGGATTGGTAACGTCATCGTCAGGAATAATGTTAATGACTACTTGTCCGTTCACCGGCGCATTATTAACAGGAATAGTTTGGTTGTTTAAATCATATCCATAGAATAAAAAATTCCCGATAGTGGATCCATTTACTGATACTGTATAAGGATGTGAAAGGGCATTGGCCCCCATCATTGCTATACTTACTTGAGGAGGATTTACTCCTACATTAAGCTTATTGGTATTAAATGTAAAACTGTTTTGACTACCATATGCTATTTTATTAAAATACCATCCCTCGCCCATCATATAGCTATTATCGGCGATTTTGTTTCCATCTCTAAACGCGATATTGTATTCTGCATCCGACACGCGTACTTCCTTTGATCGTAAATACGGAACAGTAGGATATAACCCGAAATTTTGATCATTCTCTACAATCATCCTCTTATTAGTAGCTGACGATAAATTATATGTCAAGAAATAGGCGGCAGTATCATTAAACAAACTTTGATACGGATTTGGTTGAGATGTTGGCGCATCATAAATCTGCGCATCAAATGTTCCATCATTTTTATCTCCGAAAAACTCAATATAATCGCCTGTGTTAAAAATTCCGTTCTGATCTACGTCTACTACATTAATAAACTGCTCTTTTCCATCGTGGAATATTTGATATCTATCCGGACTAAACCATGAATTCACAGGAATTCCGTAATTCTGCAAATCACTATAGGTTACTTTAAAAATTCCTTTCTTCCAGATATTCATTCTGAAATATTGTTGATTGGAATAATCTTGTCCGCTTACAAATGAAATCCATTCATTGTTGTAGACTTGCGCATTTACATTGCACAATGCCATTAACATTAAAACAGATAAGAGGTAAAATTTACGCATGATAAAAGTTTTTAATTACAGTCCCGAAACTGTTAACTTTATTTAGTTGCTGCCTTACGCATAATATTCAACTTTAACGAGAATACATTTGAGTACAACGTACCCGCACTTCCTGTAAAGTTTGTTAATGCATAATCAATAGTTACATTTTTTATTTTTACTCCTGCTCCAATACTTGGTTGAGCTGTTGTTGAAGTTGATTGATCAATATTTTTTACTGATTGGATATTACCCACTCCTGCACGCAAGAATAAGAAATCATCATAACCGATTTCCATTCCTACTTTAGGATCTACACTTACTACATCTGACTTAATAGGCACATTTCTTTTCCCGTCGAATGTCAAATCAAGATCAACTGAAGGAGTGACCGTTAATTTTTTCGTAATGTTTGTTTTATAGCTTGCTCCTAAAATTAATTTCGGCAGTGTAACTTCTAATCCGTTTTCAGGAATTTCATTTCCTGTTTGCGTGAATACATCTTGCAAATTTTCGGTATTGTAGGTCCATGCATTGAATGTTGAAGTAATGTCTTTACCCATTGCTCCAAACTTCCATTTACCTGTTTCATATTGAGCACCGAAATCTAATCCGAAGCCCCATGCTTTTGCAAAATCTCCAACTTTACGATGAACAATTTTTACATTACCTCCGATGCTTAGCCCTTTAATTTTCATGGCTTGAGCATATGAAAGCAAGAAGGCATAATCGGCAGACGAGAATGTTTTCAATCGATCATAATCGATATTTCCGTCTTTATCGATCAAATCGGTAGAGTCAATAATATCGTCAATAGCAAATCGAATTACCGATACACCTACTGCTCTTGTAGCATCGATAGGTGCAGCGAATGAACCGTAATCGTACTTTCCGATTCCTCCGAAATATTCGTTGTGCATTGCTGCCAATTGGATATTGCCTTTCACTTTTAAAAGTCCGGCAGGATTCCAAAATCCCGCAGTGGCATCATCCACTATTGCTGATTGTGCTCCCGCCATTCCGAGTGCTTTAGCTCCTACCCCTATCGAAAGGAATTCATTACTGTATTTTTCCTGTGCGAAAAGTGATCCCGGAACGATAGCCGCGGCGATAAGCGAAAGAAGAATTTTTTTAACTTGCATAGGTTTGTTGGTCATTTAGATAACTCACAACGAATAGGAGGCAGAAATAGTATTTTTTATTCGAATCTCTTATACTGTGTGAGAGGCACAAAGGTTATAATAGTTTCAAAGTTAAAGAACACAAAAAGAATATCTTGTAAACAATTTATCGTTCGATAAATATACCTTTGCAGCATGATTAAACATTTACCCAACCTGATGACCCTGATGAACCTGTTTTGCGGGTGCTTGGCGATCATCAGTTTGTTTAATGGTCATTTCGATAATGCCTTGCTGTTGGTAGTTATCGCCGGTATCCTCGATTTCTTCGACGGATTCGTTGCCAGGCTCGTAAAAGCTAACTCAGAATTGGGCAAACAGCTTGATTCTCTGGCAGATATGGTTACATTTGGGGTGGTTCCGGGCTTCACTTTATTCTTCATTTTTAATCGCACAATGTTTGCTTTGAACGAAATGAGCAGCCCCGTGGCATCCATTTTGCCTTACCTAATGTTTGTGGTTACCTTATTTTCATGCCTTCGACTCGCTAAATTTAACATCGACCCCCGCCAAGCTTCTTATTTTATTGGCTTAAACACCCCGTCCAACACTTTCTTGGTTATGTCATTGCCGCTAATCTTGAATCATGATGAATTTGGGCTGGCGCCGATAATTTTAAATCCTGCCTTTTTAATCGCTTTCGCCATCGTTTCTTCGTATTTATTAGTAGCTGAAATTCCGTTTTTGTCGTTCAAAATCAAGTCGTTAACATGGAAAGACGCTAAACCTCAATTATTACTATTAATTGGTGCAGTGTTATTTTTATTGACATTAAGGTATGCTGCACTTCCAATAATTATAGTCTATTACTTAATTTTGTCGTTAATATATCCTCCGCATAAAAAACCAACCACATGAAATTCATAGCTCATATCAACGTAATGCCTCAAAAAGCTCTTTTAGATCCTCAAGGAAGAGCAGTATCTGCAGGGATGAAAAACATGAATCTGCACGAAATCGGCAATGTTCGTATCGGCAAGAGAATTTCATTGGAAGTAGAAGCTGCTTCTAAGGATATCGCTACCGAAAAAGTTGAACAGGCTTGTAAGCAACTTTTGGCGAACCCTATCATGGAAACTTTCGAGTTTAGCCTCGAGCAAGCATAATTTCATGCGCATCCTGACCTTTCTTGTCTTGCTCATTTTCGCAGGATCAAATGCTTATGCCCAAAGTGATGCGGCAGCGATCAGCCAAATTGAGATGTTTCAATCTCAGCTGAATGCTGATTATAAAAATCCGGATGATTCACCTCTGCCGGCTGAGGAAATTCCTCACTTCAAGGGACATCAATTTTTTAAGGTCGATTTAAAATACCGCGTTAATGCAAAGGTTGAACGTTTAACGAATCAGGATACCGTTTCATTTCCAACTACTGCAGGTAAATTCAAAAAGTATATTCCTTACGCTAAGCTTTCTTTTAAGATTGATGATACGTCGAATGTATTATACGTTTATCAGTCGGTAGCTTTAATGCAACAAGAAGAATACAAGGATTTCCTTTTTCTTCCTTTTACTGATAAAACAAACGGATTCGGTTCTTATGGCGGAGGAAGATATATCGATTTACGAATTCCTTCGGGCGATTATATGACGATCGATTTCAATCAATGTTATAATCCTTATTGCGCATATAGTAATGCTTTTAATTGTCCGATTCCTCCTGAGGTCAACCGACTAAAAATGGCGATTCCGGCAGGGGTGATGGCACCCGCGGGACATTAAAAAATTATCTTAATTCGAAATTTTGTCCGAGGTAAACGCGACGCACCGTTTCATCTTCTGCTAACTCACGCGCCGTTCCTTCTTTCAATATCTTTCCTTCAAATAAAAGATACGAGCGATCGGTAATCGTTAACGTTTCATGTACGTTGTGATCGGTGATCAAAATACCAATGTTTTTTGCTTTCAACTTATAAACGATACCTTGAATATCTTCTACGGCTATAGGATCGACGCCGGCAAAAGGTTCGTCCAATAAAATAAATTTAGGATCAACAGCAAGTGCTCGCGCAATTTCAGTTCTTCTTCGTTCTCCTCCCGACAATACATCTCCTCTGCTTTTGCGAATTTTTTGCAAACCGAATTCATCTAATAATGATTCCAATTTTTCATCCTGAGCTTCTTTGCTCAACTTAGTCATTTCAAGAACAGCCTTGATATTATCTTCAACGCTTAGCTTGCGAAAAACAGAAGCTTCTTGTGCCAGATAACCAATACCCATCTGAGCTCTCTTATACATAGGCTCATTGGTAATTTCGGTATCCTCAAGATAGATCTTCCCTTCGTTCGGTTTAATTAAGCCTACCGTCATATAAAACGTGGTAGTCTTACCGGCACCATTCGGACCTAATAGCCCTACAATTTCGCCTTGCTGCACACGAATAGAAACTTTATCTACTACGGTACGGCGTTTATAGCGCTTAATCAGTTGATCGGTGCGAAGGGTTAACATATTGCTGCAAATTTAGCGAAGAGAGTAATACAGAGCCGAAATAATTTAAAACAAGAGCTGTAGACTGGCTCTTATCCCGAATTTTGAAATATCAGGATGATCGAGGTAGGCCATACGCCAGATAAAATCAACGCGTATCAACTTGAAGATATTTTCAACACCGGCACCTAGTTCAACATAAGGTTTCTTCGATAGCGTACTGAAGGCAGTAGGATCTTTTAAGATTGCGAGATTACTTTTGCTAATACCGCCGTAAACGATTTTAGCTTGCGCTACTTCCCTCCATTTCAACTTTCGCATCAAAGGAATTTTATCGAGGAAGAATCCGTCGAAGTGATGTGTTGCATATCCGCTTAGATAATAATCGCTCACAAACTCAAAATAATTCATGAGGTTGAATGCCGCGTAATCATAAAAATAAGTCTCGTTACCGGGATGAAGTTCTAGCAAAGGATAAGGAAGTGTTCCCCAGATTTTACCTGCGCTTAACACCCAATAAGTATAACCGAAAGGAGCTAATCGTAATCGATCATCAATTTTTACAGTGAGCTTCTGATATTCAAAATCACTATTCATTACTCCTTTCAATCCGTAAGTATAATTTACTTGTAACACAGGATAATCGGAACCTAAACTTACACGATCTATTTTACCTGCAACAAATTTTTCGCGATAAGCGAAACGTGTGAACAATGAAATCTCAGAGGTCTCGAATGAATTTTTATAATCGGTATGCTCGTCGTTGGTATAAAAACTTACATCCAGATCACCTAAAGGCCTAAAGCGGCTATGCCCAAACGTTACACGGTTCGAGAAGCCCGGAAACCATTCCATTTCATACCATGCTTTTTGAATTTCGATGGTATTTAATTTTGTTGCGGGATTTCTTCTAAATAATGAGAAGAGTAAATTATCGTCGGTAAAACCATTGTCACTCTGCCCGAGCTGCTGGACATCATATTTATAATTGACGCCTACAAACTGCCGTGGCTTGTCTGATAGTTTGAATTTAATTCCTCCTCCGTATTTAAACTTCTCGTCTTTCAATCCGTAGGCAAGATATCCATCCATTAAAACTTTTGTACTGAAGTCGTCACTGGTTCTTCCTCCGATACGGAATCTATTGCCTTCAATTTTATTGAAACTATAAACAGTGTAGTATGGTCCTAATTCAATCTTGCCGATGTCTTTATATCCTGTGAAAAATAAGGTCACAAAATCGACATAAGTTTTAAATGCAGGCAACGATTTTATGGTATCTACCATGTGGTAGATTTTTGTTTCTCGTTCCGACAAACTATCATGCCTCGACTGCGTCCAGAAGTCATCGGTGCGAGCCAAGGCTTCATCATTCACTACAATATTCTCGGTGCCCTTAAATACATTATCGTTGATAGGTTCGTTGACGATAAACTTACGATACGATGTGGTTTTTCGACCGATGAACCCCATGCCGTCTTCCTTCGCTGCAAAGTCTACTATCAAAACATCTTTCGACAACATCCATTGCTTATTGTCAACACGCGTATATTCTTGAACGATGGCCATATCCTCCACCCAGTTCACATTCGCTTCACCGGCGATGCGCATATTGATTTTCTTAATAGCCCAAGTAGTGTCTTGCACCCAAAACTCTCCGGTAAATGTCAGCTCTTGCGGGCGACGCGGTTTGAATTTCAACTTATAACACCACTGACTATCGATATAAGTACTGTCGAGCAAATAATATTTGTAATACAACAAACCTAAATCGGAAGTAGGACTCACAAATCCTTTTCCGAATAAATCGATGAAGTTATCGTACACGTTTACGCGTTGGTACATATCACCCAAAAACTGTGTTACAGTAGCGTTTTCTAATCCCGAAACTTTACTTGCCTTTATTATCTCGCGTTTGTTCTTCGGACTATTTTTAAAGTATACATCCGACATTGATTCAGAGATAAAGAAAGGTAAAAAGGGACGAGAATTGGTTTCGCTGCTATCAATATTATCGAAGATAAAGCTAAAAGGTTTAAGCAGTTTTTTATTCTTAAATTTCTCGCTGATATTCGTTAAATCGAATTCAAGTTTATTATACACTTCATATTGATACGTCTCTAATTTTGAAGGATCATTCTGATCTTTATTCTTAACGATATTTCTAAAAATGATATTCGCAGGATTTTCTCCTGCTTTAATTACTACTTCATTTAACTCGACTTTCGATGCGCTTAATACGATATTGATAACTTGAACTTGTCCTTTCTTCACGCGCATCTTCACAGGCTTATAGCCAACTAAAGTGCAGATTATTGAATCGGTAGGATTGGCTGATGATAAATTAAACTTACCATCCATATCTGTATTTGTTCCGGTGGTAGTTCCCTTAAAAATAACAGTAGCAAACGGCACAGGCTCGTTCGTTAAAGCATCGGTAACTTTACCGCTTATAGATGTTTCCTGCGCCGATGCTGTTTGTAAAAACAAAAATGCGATTAGAAATAAAAAGACGGAAATGGCGTCTCTAATTTTTTTCATAAATAAATGGAAAATGGTTTTAGCATATATAAGACTAACTAATCACTTTAATGTTACTAACTCTTCCCAATATTCGAGGGCACGGCGAGTATGAGGTATAACTATGGTACCTCCTACCAGATTTGCTACGGCAAATATTTCAAACAGCTCTTCGGTAGTTACTCCTTCCTCATGACATTTTCCAAGATGATATTTAATGCAATCGTCGCAGCGCAATACCATCGACGAAATCAATCCTAACATCTCTTTCACCTTAACACTAAGAGCTCCTTCCTGATAAGTAGAAGTATCAAGTGCATATAACCTTTTAATATTGGTATTCCCCGCCGAGAGAATTTTCTCGTTCATTTTGGCGCGGTAGCCGTTAAAATCTTCTACTTGACTCATTTCAATTTTATTTTATATCAAAAACTGTGCAAGAAATTATTGTAATGCTGCTTTATTCTTATTTCGCTCTACCATTGCTGAAACATAAATACTGATTTCATATAGCAAGAACAAAGGAATAGCTACTAACATTTGACTGGTCACGTCTGGAGAAGGAGTGATTACGGCTGCCACTATTAAGTTAATCACCATCGCATGTTTACGGTATGTTCGCATGAAAGCCGGCGACATTACACCAAGTTTACTAAGAAAATAAATAACCATGGGCAATTCGAATACAAATCCGGTAGATAATGACAATACCGTTACAATATTTATATACGAATCCATGCTGATTTGGTTTTTAATCTCGGCACTCACTTGATAATTCCCTAAGAAATTAATCGACATGGGAGTGATGATATAATAACCAAATAAGATTCCCATCATGAATAACAACGTAGTAAAGAACACGATTCCGCGTGAATATTTTATCTCACGTTCCGACAAAGCAGGTCGAATGAATCGCCATAATTCCCAAATTAAATAAGGGAAACCAAGAATAAAACCCGTCATGACGGCAATCCACATATGCGTAGTAAATTGCCCACTGATATCGAGATTGATTACCGAGAAATTAATCTGGTCGAAACACATATCCAGATTATATTTCTGCGATATTTCACACAGCATTCTATACGTCCAGAAATCTTTATTTTTAGGAGCGAGAATTATGCCATCGAAAATAAATTCCTTATTGAGGAAAGCTACAAATCCTAACACACAAATCACTATCACCGCACGAACAATATGCCATCTCAAGGCTTCGAGATGGTCGAGAAATCCCATCTCTTTGTTCGGATCTTTACCGTCTATTAACATAATCGCTATTTGTACTTTTTATTTAAATAATTCCTTCTTTCAATAAATCATGAAGGTGAATAAACCCAACAAATTTACTTTTATCGGTAACAGCTAACTGAGTAATATTATATTCCTTCATCATCTGCAAAGCCTCTACCGCCATGGTATCTTTATCAACCGACTTCGGCTTTTTATTCATGATATCTTTTGCAGTAAGATTTGTGAAATTATTGTTTTTGATTTGCTGCATCATTCTACGCAAATCGCCATCAGTAATCATTCCCGCCAATTTACCTTTATCAATTACTGCCGCACAACCTAATCGTTTCGATGATATTTCAAGTATCACATCAGTAATTGGTGTCGACATTTGAACAATCGGTTTAGGATTTGAAGCCCAAAGATCATCTACTTTTAAATACAATCGTTTTCCTAATGCTCCACCCGGATGATATCTCGCGAAATCGGCCGATGTAAATCCTCTTTCTTCCAACAAACATACTGCTAAAGCGTCACCCATCGCTAACTGTGCTGTGGTTGAACTTGTTGGAGCTAAATTATTCGGACAAGCTTCTTTACTTATGGCAGTAAGCAAACGATAATCGGCGTGCGTTGCCAAGGCAGAAGTTTCATTTCCAACCATCGCCACTAAAATATTACCACCATTCTTAATAAGAGGAGCTAATACTTTTATTTCGGGAGTATTTCCGCTATTAGAGATAAGAATAACAACATCATTGCGTTGTATCATGCCTAAATCACCATGAATTGCATCGGCAGCATGCATAAATACAGAAGGAGTACCGGTAGAATTAAAAGTAGCTACCATTTTATTGGCAATAATGGCACTTTTACCGATTCCGCTTACAACAACTCTGCCTTTCGACTGAATAATTAAACGAACAACAGCAGTAAAATCTTTAGTTAATTGCTCTTTCAAACCCGCAATTGCTTCGGCTTCAATGTCGAGAGTCTTTTTTGCGAGTGCAAGTATTTTTCGATCGGTATTCATTTTCATGATTTAATTCAGTCTTTGCAAAAATATTTCATATTTCTCTGCGTTTTGATATTGCTATTCAATCTTTATTACAGTATCTTCACGCAACGCCAAACGACAAATGATTTTTTTATTAATGTTTGATGAAATTAAAATTGTTTGAGTTTGGCAGGCAAAAATAGCTTAAATTTGTCGTCCCTTAATTTCCAGTGTACATGCTAGTGGCAGAGTCAACGCTCTTGGAAGCGTTATATAAGTATTTTGGTTATGAGCAATTTAAAGGTGATCAGGAAGCGATCATCCGAAATGTGCTTGAACGTCGTAATACATTCGTTATTATGCCGACCGGCGGCGGTAAGTCTATGTGCTACCAACTTCCGGCGCTAATGAGCGAAGGTACTGCAATCGTGATATCTCCGTTAATTGCGTTAATGAAGAATCAGGTGGATGCCATTCGTGGCTTCAATACTGATGATGGTGTTGCTCACTTTTTAAATTCTTCTCTTACAAAGGCTGAAATTCAGACTGTTAGGAAGGATATTAAAGCGGGCAAGACTAAATTATTATACGTAGCTCCGGAGTCGTTAACCAAAGAAGAGAATGTAAAATTCCTTCAAGAAGTGAATATTTCATTTTTTGCGATCGATGAGGCGCATTGTATTTCTGAGTGGGGACATGATTTCCGCCCGGAATATCGTCGCTTACGTCCGATTATTGATGAAATAGGGAAAGTTCCCATCATCGCTTTAACAGCTACTGCTACTGAAAAAGTACAGGGTGATATCCAGAAAAACCTCGGAATGATGGATGCAGCCTTATTTAAGGCTTCATTTAACCGTGCAAACCTTTATTATGAGATTCGTCCGAAGCAGAATGTGCTGAAGGAAATGATCAAATTCGTGAAGCAGCATTCGGGAAAATCGGGAGTTATCTATTGCCTCAGCCGTAAAAAGGTGGAAGAGGTGGCAGAAACGCTTACTGTGAATGGTATTCGCGCCCTTCCTTATCATGCAGGATTAGATGCTTCTACACGTGCCAGCCATCAGGATAAATTCCTAATGGAAGAGGTAGACGTGATCGTTGCAACTATTGCTTTCGGGATGGGAATCGACAAACCGGATGTTCGTTTCGTAATTCACCATGATATTCCTAAGAGTTTAGAGGGTTATTATCAGGAAACGGGACGTGCGGGTCGCGATGGACGTGAAGGTCGATGTGTTACTTTCTACTCTTATAAGGATATCGAGAAACTCGAGAAATTTATGAAGGGTAAGCCGGTAGCTGAACAGGAAATCGGTAAACAACTATTACTTGAGACGGTAGGCTACGCTGAAACCAGTGTTTGTCGCCGTAGAGTATTGCTCAATTATTTCGGAGAACGTTACGATCAAGATAATTGCGGTAACTGCGACAACTGTTTACATCCGAAACCGCAAATTGAAGCGCAAGATGAACTTGAATTATTGATTGAAGCCATCTTAGCTGTTAAAGAAAAACATCAAGCCGAGCATATCGTAAATGTCCTTTTAGGAAAAACCGATCAGCAGGTAAAAACATATAAGCACGATAAACTGGAATTATTCGGTGATGGCGGCGATCAGAGCGAGCGCTTCTGGACAACGTTGATCCGTCAAGCTGTTTTATCAGGCTTGTTACATAAAGACATCGATAATTACGGATTATTGAAAGTTAGTGAAAGCGGACATGAATACTTAAAAACGCCGACTTCTTTCAAAATCGCACTCGATACCAGCTTCGATAATACAGAATCAGATGATGATGATGAATTTTCAGGTGGCGGATCAGGTGGCGGCGGCGCAGCCGATGAGCAATTATTTGAGATGCTTAAAAATCTTCGCAAAAATGTAGCGAAGAACATGAATGTACCTCCATTCGTTGTATTCCAAGATCCTTCTCTCGAAGAGATGGCTACCAACTACCCTATTTCGGTAGATGAATTAAAGAATATTGCCGGTGTTGGTTCAGGAAAAGCGGTGAAATACGGGAAACCATTCATCGACTTAATCAAGAAGTATGTTGAGGATAATGATATTGAACGTCCGATGGACCTCGTTGTAAAAAGCGTGGTTAACAAAAGCGGATTGAAAGTATATATCATCCAAAATATCGATCGTAAAATTTCGCTCGATGCAATGGCAAAAGCCAAAGGATTGAAACTTACTGAAATGATTACTGAATTAGAAACGATCGTTGCTTCAGGAACTAAAATCGATATCGGATATTATATCAATGAAGTGATTGACGAAGATCGCCAAGATGAAGTTTTCGAATACTTCCAAACAGCAGAAACCGACTCGGTAGCTGATGCTTTGAAAGAACTCGGAGAAGACGATTACACCGAAGAAGATATCCGCTTAATGCGAATTAAATTTATGAGTGAGATGGGTAACTAAGGTTGCCGTTATAAACTTGAAAAGTCCCGACCAAAATCGGGACTTTTTTATTGGAGGAAAAAATGAATGAGTGAGTGAATGAATGAGTGATTGATTGTGATTCAGGATCAATTTATAGGTAAAATAACAAAGTTAATCTGGCCTTAATCGCTTTTCTTCAATTAGCGCAACAAAAATTCTTAAGCTATTTTCAAAAGAAGAAACCAAAGTCATAAACAAATTATAATCCTTTTAAATCCATAAAAATCCTTTCATCTGCTTGCCCCAATGGGGTGTTCAATTTAGAATTCTTGTTGTTTAAAGAATCGAAAGACAACCACTTCACCTTAAAATCATAACAAGTCTGCAAAACCAGCGTCATCAGCGGGACTGACGATGAATGTCAGCACTGTAAACTCATTAAGCAACGCGCAATATATCATAACAAATCTGCAAAACCAGCGTCATCAGCGGCCAATCAAAAAATTTGCAAATCCTGGCTTAAAAGCGACTCGAGATTAAATAAAAAAACCCGCACAAGTGTACGGGTTCATTTATAGCATTTCGGTTATCTGCTAATATTCATCTTCGTTGAAGAAGAAGTCATCTTTAGTCGGATAGTCCGGCCAGATTTCTTCTATCGTTTCATACGGCTCACCTTCGTCTTCCAGCTCCTGTAAGTTTTCAATAACTTCCATTGGGGCTCCCGAACGAATAGCATAATCAATCAGCTCATCTTTGGTGGCCGGCCACGGAGCATCTTCCAAATGTGAAGCAAGTTCTAAGGTCCAGTACATGGTAAAGTATTTTAAATTGTTTTATTTGAACGTCAATAATCTCAACAGGTTTCACTCCCTGTTAGAGGGCTGCAAAAGTAATAAAAGATTTTTCTTAGAAAACAAATTGAGGATCAGCTTTTTTTTACATTCTCGGTTTCCACGGCGTTTCAGGAGCTTTGAGCTCTTGAGCAACATAACGGGAAAGCATGAAAAGATAGTCTGATAGTCGGTTTAAGTAGATGCTAATTTTCGTATCTACTTCATTTTCAGCGGATAAATGAACAACAAGCCTTTCAGCTCGTCGGCAAACGCATCGCGCAATATGGATATAAGAAACGGTTTGGTGTCCGCCGGGAAGCACAAAAGATTTTAACGGAGGCAGGCTATTTTCCATGCGATCCATCTCATTTTCGAGCAATTGAATGTCGCTATCTACCAATTCCGGCAGCTTCATCTTCCCTTTTTCGGGGTCGCTGGCGAGCAATGAACCGATGGTAAATAGGCGATCTTGGACTTCCAACAGCACATTAATAAGGTCCTGAGGAATGTTCTGATCGCGTATTAATCCTACCCATGAATTCAATTCATCGATAGTTCCGTAACCTTCTATTCTTAAGTGATACTTCGGCACTCTGGCACCTCCTATGAGGGAAGTCTGACCTTTATCGCCGGTTTTTGTATAAATCTTCATTACACTAACTCTGTTTTTACTTTAGGAGAAGGATTTGCACCATCACTCTCAACACCACCATCTTTTAGTCGGATGATACGATGTGCGTGACGAGCAATATCTTCCTCATGTGTTACCAGGATAACGGTATTTCCTTTACGGTGAATCTCTGCAAACAACTCCATTATTTCTTCTGAAGTTTTCGAATCGAGGTTTCCTGTTGGCTCATCGGCAAGAATGATAGCAGGATTTGTTACTAAGGCACGAGCTACGGCAACACGCTGACGCTGCCCTCCCGATAATTCATTCGGACGATGCGTAACGCGACCATCCAAACCAACGCTCTTCAAAGCTTCGAAAGCACGGGCTTCACGTTCTTCTTTTTCGACACCGGCATAGATTAATGGCAATGCCACATTTTCGAGCGCGGTGCTGCGAGGCAAAAGGTTAAACGACTGAAACACGAATCCGATTTGGCGATTACGAATATCGGCCAACTCATTATCGGTCATCTTAGCCACATTAATACCGTTCAAGAAATACTCGCCTGCCGAAGGAGTATCTAAGCAGCCCAAAACATTCATCAACGTCGATTTTCCCGACCCCGACGAACCCATCAGTGCTACATATTCATTCTTGTAAATTTCCATATTCACGTTTCGAAGAGCGTGAATAGTCTCAGTCCCTACAACGTAGGTCTTGGCAATATTGACAACTTTAATAATCGATTCCACAGTGCTGAAAACTTATTTCCTCAAAGGTAACAATCAAAACGACATTTCGGTTTTAAATCGGACGTATCGTCGTTTTTGAGTCGCGAAGCGGAAAGATTTACAGCATAAAGAAATAAATATACAATCGCGAATCCTGAGTTTCAGAAAAATCGTGGATGTCAATACCTCACCACAAATTTTTCTTTCGAAAATCCTTTATTGAAAAAAACGAGTCCCATCATAAAAACATCAATACTTATAGTTACTCTTGGGTGAGATGATATTTCCTTCCAAGCTTCTTGCATCTCTTCCGACCAATTAATATCATCAACGATAATCACTGTATCATCGTGAACCTTCGCTAAACACATTTCGAAATATTCGAGTGTTGGCTTTAGCTTGTGATTTCCGTCGAGGTACACAAAATCGAGTCGTGGCATTTTTGAAATCGCTTGCGGAAGTGTTAGAGAAAACTCTCCTTCTATTACTTCAATATTTAACTCAGGAAATTGCGCAAAACCTTTTCTTGCTAATGATGCTGTTTGATCGCAACCTTCTAATGTGATCACTTGCGCTGCAGGACTCCCCTTCGCCTGATACAAAGCACTTATTCCAACCGAAGTTCCCACTTCAAGAATATATTGAGGCTTTAAATATTTACTCAAACGAAATAACATCCGCGCATATTTAGGCGGCTTGCTCGATCGCTTTGCAATGAATGATATTGGTAGTTGCTTATATACTTTTCCTCCAAATCCAGCTCCGAAATCACGTACTGAAACAATTGTATTGTCGCTTAAAAGTGATTGACGGTACTTTTCTATCTTTTCTTGATCAGCATCTTTCCTATCGCGTCGCCAAACAAATTCATTCAAATTATACATGAAAGAGCTTTGTAATCCGTGGCGACCCACCGAAACAAAATAATACTTGATATAATTCAATATCAACTTAACGGCTTTCATTTCACCGATTCTTTGTTAGATGCATTCAATGAAAGCAAAATACTGATAGCAAGTACGCCTAAAACCACTAACAATGCATAAACAGTGGGGATATGGAAAAATTCGGAACCCAACATTTTAATCCCGACAAACGATAATATTACGGCTAATCCATACTTTAAATACTTAAACAAATTCATCATTCCCGATAATGCGAAATATAATGATCGTAATCCGAGAATAGCGAAAACATTACTTGTATAAACGATAAACGAATCTTTACTGATAGCTAATACTGCAGGAATTGAATCAACCGCAAATATTAAATCCGTAAAATCAACAACGATTAACACCAGCAACAATGGAGTTGCAAACCATCTTCCCGCTTGCTTAACCATGAAATGTTTCCCGTGATAATCTTCTGTTATCGGAAATATCTTGCGACAAACACGCACCAATAAATTATCGTCGAATGAAGGATCATCATCATCACCCGAGAAAAACATTTTCACTCCGGTAAACAATAAAATTCCTCCGAACACATAAATCATCCAAGTGAACATTTGGAAGATGGCTACGCCGGCAACAATGAATGCACCACGTAAAATCAACGCTCCTAAAATTCCCCAAAACAAAACGCGATACTCGTATTGTTTTGGAACTTTAAAATAGCTGAAGATCACGATAAACACAAAGAGATTATCGACACTTAAACTCCATTCAATAACATAACCCGTTAAAAATTCAAATGCTTTTTCGGGACCCTTTACAGTGTAAACCCAAGCATTAAACATCAAAGCAATCACGCTCCAGAAAGCAACCCAAAGCAACGACTGCTTAAAAGAAACTTCTTTATCGGATTTATTAAGCACAACAAGGTCGAGCACCAAAAGAGCCAAAATAAACACATTAAATCCTACCCAAAAGCTCATCGGCTCCATGCTGTTCTCCTCTTTATTTTATTACTAAAATGAATTACTTATAATTTGCCGGGTTCAATGCATCCGGACTCCATTGTTTAAAAAACTCAATTACTTTTTCTTTACTGTATCCTTCACCCTCTTCGAGATATCCCGAGTTCTGCGTATGGATTCTATTCCCCTGTGCATCTAAAATTACGAATACAGGAAATCCGAAACGTTGAGGAAAAGAAAGCGATGCCAACACTTCTTCGTTCTTATTTTCTTTACTGAAGTTAATATGCTCCATCACAAATCCAGCTTTCAAAGCAGAATCAATTTGTGCATCTGCATGAATAAACTTCTCAAACATTCTGCACCACTTACACCAATTTCCACCAACCATTAAAAACACATGTTTATTCCCTGACTTCGCTTCAGCAACAGCCTTTTGAATCTGCGCTTTCGCATCCATATCGGGATGATAAATCTCCACCGGCTTCGGTGCCTCTTGCGCAAACACCAACTGCGCCATCACAACAAACAAGAATGATAATATTACCTTTTTCATAATTTGATTTTTTAATTCTTTAATTTCCCATCGCGTCAGCCAAACTCGCTTCGCGCAACTCTAAACCCTAAACCCTTAACTGTAAACCCTAAACTGTAAACCCTAAACCCTATACCTCTTCTTACCCCACCCTTTTCCCAAACTCTTCTCTCACATCTTCCAATGCAGGAAAGAGATAGTGCGATATTTTTAATACGGGTTGATATAACACTGATTCAGATTTTGTTTTTGCAGTGAAGAGTCCCATTCTTACATCTACGGGACGAATAATGGCTAGTATAACACTAACAGTTAACGCAAATTTTAATGTACCGAAGATTGCTCCGGCAACTTGATTGATTGGCGTTAGCTTAGATGCTTTTAATATTCCTTCTAAGAATTTTGCAAGTAAAACCATTACGACAATCACTAATATAAATACAATGAAAAATGTGATGTATGGTAATACTGTCGACGGACTATCAACGAACTTTTTCACAATACCTTCGAACATACTCGAAAATTTGAAGGCAATATAAAATCCGAGTATCAATCCGATAATCATAGCGATCTCGAAAATTATTCCTCGTTGCCAGCCTTTATACATTCCCCATAACAAAGGAATGGCGATAATTACGTCTAGGTAATTCATAGTTGATTATTCGGATACAAAGATAAAAACAATTCGGGATACAGAAGGTAGGAGGCAGGCTATAGACGATAGACGATAGAATATAGACTTTTGACAATAGACTAATGAAAACTCCCTTTGTCAATTTTCTTTTGCCCATTGTCAGTGCCTGAAATACGTTGACCGTTTAAAAGGGAACAAAACCTTAAAAACGATAAAAAATGGCAACGAAACAACAGTACAAATTAAGTCAAGAAGAACGCCGTCGCCGGGTGTTTAGTGATGAATTTAAGTTGAAAAAGGTCCGAGAAATTGAACGAAAACAGACCACAATTGCTGAAATTTGTAGAACATATGAGGTACACCGCTGGGCTGTTAGTCAATGGATGTATAAATTTGGATCTAACAGAACAAAAGGCACAAAGCTAATCGTGGAAGAAGAAAGCGATACATTAAAAATTAAGGAGCTTCAGTCGAAGATTGCTGAACTAGAAAGACTTCTTGGTCAAAAAGAAGTTCAATTGTCATTTCAGAATAAACTTATTGAAATAGCAGAGAATACCTACGGTATAGACATAAAAAAAAACTCAGATACGAAACCATCATCTGGTTCTGGGAGCACAGAGAAAACTTGATTGTGAGTCTTAATTTTTTTTACAGTGCAATAGGTCATAGTAAACAATCACTTCACCAGTACTTAGAACGACAGCTCAAAGAGCTAGAGATGTTCGGTAATATAGAAGCTATTATCTGGCAAATACAAAAAAGACATCCTATAATGTCCTTACGATACATGTATGAATTGATTAAGCCAGAAGGATTAGGACGTGATAAATTTATTACCTACTGTAAAAGCTTAAGATTGCTGAATACGCCAAAGTTTAAGCCAATACGTACAACAGATAGTAGTGGTGTTAAACGCTTCCCTAATTTAATTATCAATTTAAAATTAGATCGAGTGAATCAAGTCTGGTCGAGTGATATCACATATTATCAAATTAGCGAAGAGGTTTATTATATCACCTTCATCATTGATAATTACTCTCGATTGATTGTTGGATGGTGTGTGTCGGATGGATTAAAAACAGAACAAACGACACTATGCGCTCTCAAGTTAGCTGTAAAGTTTAGGAAGGGAATAGACTTGAGTGGAATGATATTCCATTCAGATGGAGGTGGCCAGTATTATGCAAACGTATTCTTAAAATACACAGAAAAGGAAGGCTTAATAAATAGCATGTGTGAATATGCTTATGAGAACGGAAAAGCAGAGCGAGTTAATGGGATAATAAAAAACAATTATCTCAGACCTTGGGGCTGTTCAAGCAAAGAAGAGCTAATAAAAAATGTTGACCGTGCATGTGCTAACTACAACAACGAAAAACCACATAAAGCATTGAATATGCTTAGCCCAGCAAACTTTGAGATAAAATGCTTATTATTGAACCAGCAAACTAGACCAAAGGTGACCGAGTCATTTATGGCAATTAACAGTCAAACGGGGCATCGAGCCCCGGTTTGACTGAGCAAACTAAACCTTCAGGATCGCGATGTATTTTAGCAATTAATCTCATCCAGTTAGTTATTACGCGGTCAACGTATTTTAGGCTTTAACACA
>JAKPPP010000190.1 GCA_029547265.1 Bacteroidota bacterium | reverse complement strand
GAATAATCTTCCCTTAAGAGACTAAAAATAATCGAATAAAGCGACCGGAGTTTTCTACTTCGTTCGCTTCTGTTTTAAAGCAGAAATTCATTCGGCTAATAAACTGTTTCCTCATTTTGTTGTTTTTGAAAGCACGCATCTTGCATTTGATTTGTAAATAGCCATATTTAACTGACTTCTGCCGGTATTTGTGTGCTCGAAGCCCTATCTTTGCAATCCCAAACAGCGGATTAACTACCCGCATCTTTAACTATGAATGACCACAGTTTAGCAGGCAATATAACGCCGGAAGCTATCGACGATATTTATCGTCAGTACCTTCAGAATCCCGATAGCGTAGAACCAAGCTGGAAACAGTTTTTCGCAGGGTTCGACTTTGCAAGAGCTCGTTTTGGCGATGATGATTTGTCGGGACCCGTTCCTGAGCGCGTCGACAAGGAGTTTAAGGTGATAAATTTGATTAACGGATATCGTAACCGCGGACATCTTTTCACTCAAACAAATCCGGTTCGTAAACGCCGCCAATACACTCCCTCTCTCGATATCACTAATTTCGGTTTAACAGATGCAGATCTCGATACTGAATTTGCTGCCGGCAAAGAAATTGGTATCGGCACAGCGAAACTTCGCGATATAATTGTACACCTCAACGATACGTATTGCCGTAGCGTTGGTGCCGAATATAAATACATCCGTACCCCTGAAGTGATTCAATGGCTTCAAGGTAAAATGGAGAGTACTAAAAACAGTACTAACTTTTCTATTGAAGAGAAAAAAAGAATGCTGCATAAGCTGAATGAAGCAGTGGCATTCGAAAACTTTTTGCATACCAAATTCACCGGACAAAAACGTTTTTCTTTGGAAGGAGCCGAAACTGCAATTCCTGCTCTCGATGCGGTAATTGATGCAGGTGCCGAACTCGGTATTAAAGAGTTCGTAATCGGTATGGCTCACCGCGGACGTCTAAATGTATTGGCGAATATCTTGGGAAAAAGCTATGAAGATATCTTCACCGAGTTTGAAGGAAATGAATTCGATGAGAATTCTTTCGATGGTGATGTGAAATATCATCTTGGTTTTTCTACCGATGTAGAAACGCAACATGGTAAGAAGGTGCATCTTTTGCTCACGCCAAATCCTTCACACCTCGAAGCAGTTGATCCTGTCGTTCAAGGAATCGTTCGTGCTAAACTCGATGAACATAAAAATTCTACTTTCGATGATATCGCTCCGATTTTAATTCACGGTGATGCAGCTGTAGCAGCTCAAGGTATCGTTTACGAAGTAATTCAAATGTCGCTCTTGAAAGGTTATAGCACAGGTGGTACTATTCACCTTGTGATTAATAATCAAGTGGGCTTCACTACCGATTATATCGATGCTCGTTCAAGTACATATTGTACTGATGTGGGTAAAGTAACTTTGTCGCCGGTGTTCCACGTGAATGGTGATGATGTTGAGGCTTTAGTGTATACTATTCGTCTTGCAATGGAGTATCGTCAGAAATTCCATCGTGATGTATTCATCGATATTTTATGTTATCGTAAGTACGGACATAACGAGGGCGATGAACCTCGCTTCACACAACCTTTGTTGTATAAAGCAATCGCTACTCATGCTAATCCTCGTGAGATTTATAATGCGAAGTTGATGTCGCAAGGTGTTGTTGAAGCAAACCTCGCCAAGGAAATGGAGAAGTCGTTCAAAGATTTGTTGCAACGAAATCTCGATAGCTCTAAACAACGCAAGAAAACAAAAGTTACTCGTTTCAAGGAGGGTAGCTGGAGCGGATTACGGTTGGCTACACAAGAAGATTTTGAGTCTTCTCCTAAAACTGCTGTCGATAAAAAAACATTCCTTTCGCTTAGCGAAAACTTAACGGCTCTTCCTGCCGATAAAAAGTTCTTCTCGAAAATTGTTCGTCTCTTCGATGATCGTAAAGCAATGATGACAGAACCGGGTCGCCTCGATTGGGCGATGGGTGAGTTGTTGGCGTACGCATCTTTGTTGAACGAAGGTTTCCCTGTACGTATCAGCGGACAAGATGTTGAGCGTGGTACATTCTCTCATCGTCATGCTGTTGTTCGCGTGGAGGATTCTGAAGAGCAATATGTGCCGCTACGTCATATCGCTGATAAGCAAGCTCCGTTTTATATTTATAATTCGTTGTTGAGTGAATATGGGGTGTTGGGCTTCGATTATGGTTATTGCTTTGCTTCTCCTAATTCACTGGTTGTTTGGGAAGCGCAATTCGGTGATTTCGGGAACGGAGCTCAGATTATTATCGATCAATACTTAAGTAGTGCCGAAGATAAATGGCGCCGCATGAACGGACTGGTGATGCTTTTACCGCATGGCTACGAAGGACAAGGTGCAGAGCATAGCAGTGCGCGATTAGAGCGTTTCCTTTCACTCTGTGCTGAGAATAATATTCAAGTAGCAAATTGTACTACTCCGGCTAACTTCTTCCACTTATTACGTCGACAGTTACACCGACCATTCAGAAAACCATTGGTGGTGTTTACGCCTAAAAGTTTATTGCGCCATCCGAAATGTGTATCTAACGTTGATGCCTTTACGAAAGGTGGCTTCATGGAACTAATCGATGATGCTACAGCAACTGCTAAAGAGGTGAAACGCATTGTTTTCTGTTCAGGAAAAGTATATTACGATTTACTCGATAAGAAAGAAAAAGATAATCGCAAAGATATTGCGCTCGTTCGTCTTGAACAGTTATATCCTTTCCCTCAAAAGCAAATAGATGCCGTTGTTGCCAAGTATTCAGCTGCGAAGGAAATTGTATGGGTGCAAGAAGAGCCTGAAAATATGGGAGCATGGAGCTACTTATTGCGTGTATGGAAAAAGGTGAAGCTTCATCTAATCTCCAGAGCAGAAAGTGCTAGTCCTGCAACCGGCTCTCACAAACAACACGATAAAGAACAACATGCAATTGTTGATCGAGTTTTTGCTGATAAGCTTACTGAAAATTAAAATTGAATTGAACTAACGGTAACGTATTACCGATAAAAATTATAGTCATGGCCGTTGAATTAAAAGTTCCGTCACCCGGTGAATCAATTAGCGAAGTGCAAATAGCTCGCTGGATTAAAAAGGATGGCGATTTTGTAGAAAAAGATGAGGAGATTGCAGAAATCGACTCCGATAAAGCTACGCTGATGCTCGTTGCTGAAGCTGATGGTGTTTTAACCATCATTGCAAAAGAAGGAGAAACCGTTGCTGTCGGTTCGGTAGTGGCGTCAATCGATACAAATGCTGCCGCTCCTGCTAAGAAGGAAGCTCCTGCTAAGGCTGAGCCTGCGAAAGAATCTCCAAAGCCTGCAAAGGCTGCAAAGGCTGCTGCCCCTTCTGCAGATACTTATGCATCAGGATTGCCAAGTGTTGCGGCTAAGAAGATGATGGATGAAGCCGGATTATCGTCGAAAGAGGTATCTGCTTCAGGTAAAGACGGACGTATAACTAAGGGTGATGTGATTTCAGCAATCGCTAATGGCACTCCAAAGTTATCAATGCCTTCAACAGAAGTTTCACGTGATCAACGTCGCGAGAAAATGACAATGCTTCGCAAGAAAGTTGCTGAACGTCTTGTTTCTGTGAAAAGAAACACTGCTATGCTCACTACTTTTAATGAGATCGATATGAGCGCGGTGATGAATGTGCGTAAGCAGTATAAAGATGTTTTTAAAGAGAAGCATGGCGTCGGATTAGGTTTCATGAGTTTCTTTACTAAAGCGGTTACTGAAGCATTACAAGCTTTTCCAGCGGTGAATGCGCAAATCGATGGTGACGAAATCGTTTATCATAATTATGCTGATGTAGGTATTGCTGTTAGCGCCCCTAAGGGGTTGATGGTTCCTGTGATTCGTAATGCTGAGGGATTGTCATTGGCTCAGATTGAAGCTACTATTGCTGCGCTTGCTGCTAAGGCTCGCGACGGAAAAATTTCGGTAGATGATATGACCGGCGGAACATTTACTATAACCAATGGAGGTGTGTTTGGTTCGATGATGTCGACACCAATTATTAATCCTCCACAGAGTGCTATCCTCGGTATGCATAACATCGTTGAAAGGGCAGTGGTAGTAAACGGAAAAATTGAAGTACGTCCTATTATGTATGTTGCACTATCGTACGATCATCGCATTATCGACGGACGTGAATCTGTTGGCTTCTTAGTAAAAGTAAAACAAATGATAGAAGATCCCATTAAGCTCATGACCGGAGGGAATGATCCGATGAAAGTGCTTTTAGGTGTTTAAATATTTCTCCCGGCTCCACAAAGCCGGGATTTTTTTTACCTTTATTTAAAATTAAGGATATGCTTTCTAAAACACTCTCAGCTATTTTTGTCAGAGACCTGACTAAATTGAAAGAAGAATTAAACCTTTATTCTTTCGAACAAGACCTATGGAAAACAGATGCAATGATTGCTAATTCAGCAGGAAATCTAGCATTGCATTTAGTTGGAAATCTAAATCATTTTGTTGGCGCTGTGGTTGGCAAAACAGGGTATGTGCGTCAACGTGAGATGGAGTTTACCTTGAAAAATATCCCGCGCAAAAAAATTATCGAAGATATCGATGCAGTAATTATTATGCTGCCTCAAGTTTTATCATCAATTACTGATGAAGTTATGTCGACCGATTTCCCTGTGAAAAAACATGATGAAACAGTTACTAATGAACAAATGTTTGTTCATCTTTACGGACACCTTGCATATCATCTCGGACAAGTGAATTACCACCGCCGGTTACTAAGTAAATAATTTATTCAGTTAACGCAGAGCGTAAATGGGGATTTTGAAAAATCGATACAACGAAGTATCCGGGTTTTTTAGAGGTTCCCTGTAAATAATTTATTCTGCTACCGCAACCACCTCCGTCACTCCCGGAATCATTCGCTTGAGTAAATTCTCAATTCCCGATTTTAACGTAACAGTTGATGATGGACATCCGCTGCAAGCTCCTTTTAAAACTACACTCACCACACCGTTTTCGTATGAACGGAAGTGAATGGCTCCGCCGTCGCCTTCTACAGCAGGACGAACATATTCATCTAATAACTCTACTATCTTTTTCTCTGCTTCCGGATCAGGTGTGAAGTCAACAATTGCTACTGCAGGCTTCGATTCTTTTACTTCCGCAGAAATAGTCGCAGCTTTTTTAGCACTGGAAGGAATGTGATTTTCGTCGAACGGACTACCAATAAATAAATGCTCTCCCGACATTAAAAATCCACGGATGAATTCACGTAAGATATTTGTGATGTCGAACCAGTCGAGGTCGTTTTCTTTATTTAAGGTAATGAAGTTAGTAGTTATGAAAACTTTCGTCACTCCGCTGAAATCGAAAAGTTGTAACGCTAAAGGGCAATTTACTGCTTCTTCTTTGCTATTGTATTCTACCGCCCCGCCTTCTAATAGCATGATGTTGGCTACAAACTTCATACTGTTTGGGTTAGGCGTTAACTCGGCGTATATGTTAATTGGAACGTTCATGGTTCTAAAACAAAATTTGAATGGTTTGGTTTATATAGGTCGTATGACTTTTACAAGTATTGTAATTGATGGGAGTAAAAGCGCAAAACCGTACCTTTGAAGCGCAAAATTACATATCCTTTGGCTAACAAAGGCGTAAATATTTTGATATTATGCAACAACGTGTAGATTTTTTGGTCATAGGATCAGGTATTGCAGGATTGAGTTATGCCTTGAAGGCAGCTGAGTTCGGCAAAGTGATGATTATTACCAAAGCTAATGAGGATGAGACGAATACAAAGTACGCCCAGGGCGGAATAGCAGCTGTTACGTATGCCCCCGATTCGGTTGAAAAACATATTGAAGATACTTTAATTGCCGGCGACGGACTTTGCGACGAGAAAATAGTGCGTATCGTTATTGAGGAAGGTATGGAGCGTATTCAGGATATGATTCGCTGGGGTGCCGACTTCGATAAAGACGAAACAGGCAAATATGACCTCGCCCGTGAAGGTGGTCATTCCGAATATCGTGTATTGCATCATAAAGACAATACCGGATTTGAAATAGAGCGTAAGCTGTTGATGCAAATTCATCAGCACCCAAATATCGAATTACATACTCATCTCTTCGCACTCGATTTAATTACTCAACATCACCTCGGTGAAGAAGTAACGCGTAGCACAGGAGGAATTGAATGCTTTGGTGTTTATGTGCTCAACTTGAAAACCAAAAAGGTTGATACTATCCTTTCTAAAATTACTTTGATGGCTTCAGGCGGTGCCGGACAACTTTATAAAACTACTACCAATCCGCTCATCGCTACAGGTGATGGTGTGGCTATGGTATATCGTGCTAAAGGAACGGTGAATGATATGGAGTTTATCCAGTTTCATCCTACCGCTTTGTATAACCCCGGCGAAAGTCCTTGTTTCTTAATCACTGAGGCCGTGCGTGGATTCGGTGGAATTTTAAGAACAGTAGATGGTTATGATTTTATGCCCGATTATGATGAACGTGGCTCACTCGCTTCGCGCGATATTGTTGCACGTGCAATCGATAATGAAATTAAAAAGTCGGGAGGCGAATTCGTTTACCTCGATTGTACGCACCTCGATCCGCAAAAATTTGCTGAGCATTTCCCCAATATTTTAAGAAAGTGTAAAAGCATCGGCATCGATCCGTTTACAAATTATATTCCCGTAGTACCTGCTGCGCATTATATGTGCGGAGGTATTCGTGTTGATGAATACGGAGCCAGCGATATCAAGAATTTATATGCTGCAGGTGAATGCGCTTGCACCGGATTACATGGGGCCAACCGACTAGCTTCAAATTCATTGCTCGAAGCTTTGGTGTTCTCGCATAGAGCGTATGAACAATCAGTAAAGAAAATTTCGGATATCCGTTACCGTGAGGATATTCCCGATTGGAATGCCGATGGAACTACCGAACCTAAAGAGATGATTTTGATAACTGGAAATCGTCGCGAGTTACAAGCCCTCATGAGTAATTATGTGGGAATAGTGCGTAGTAATGTGCGCATGAAAAGAGCAATGGATCGACTGCGAATTATCTACGGCGAAACGGAAGCGTTATACGAACGTACTGTTGTTTCTCCGGCGTTGTGTGAGCTTAGAAATTTAATTAATCTTTCGTACTTGGTAGTGAAAGCTGCCATGCAACGTACAGAGAACAGAGGATTGCATTATAACTCCGATCTCGACGCAAATAAATCATCTCGTATCGATTAATCATGTTGGCATCAGCTTGCTTTGATATTAGAACGGATAGTGATTTTAATAATCATGCACTATCGGTATTTGCATTTCAAGTAAAGAATGTAGCTGTGTATCGTGAGTATCTCGAAGCATTGAATTTCGATGTCGATAGTGTTCATCACTATTCGCAAATTCCTTTCTTGCCAGTATCTTTTTTTAAAACAAGATCGGTGATTGCTGATGGCTTTCATCCGCAAATTAATTTCACCAGCAGCGGAACTACAGGTATGATCACATCAACACATCCGGTTGCCGATGTAAAACTGTACGAACAAAGTTTCAATCGCGCCTTCGAATTATTTTATGGCCCTGTGCACAATTATTGTGTTATCGCTTTATTGCCTGCCTACCTCGAACGTGAAGGCTCTTCGCTGGTCTATATGGCTGATCATCTGATAAAGCATAGTAAGCATCCGCAAAGCGGATTTTATTTAAATCAATACCACGAATTAGCGAACTTGCTGAATGAATTAAGTGCTCGAAAACAAAAAACAATTTTGTTGGGAGTGACATTTGCTTTACTCGATATTTGTGAAAAGTATAATTTCAATTTCCCTGAGTTAATAGTGATGGAAACAGGAGGGATGAAAGGGCGAAGAAAAGAAATGATTCGTGAGGAATTGCATGATGTTTTATGTGCTGGGTTCGGCGTAAAGAAAATTCACTCTGAATACGGAATGACGGAGTTGTTATCGCAAGCATATTCGAAAGGCGATGGCATCTTTATTACTCCGCCATGGATGAAAATTTTATTGCGAGAAGTTAACGATCCCTTTGCCGGAGTGGGATCGAATGCAACAGGAGGCGTTAATGTTATTGATCTAGCGAATTATTATTCATGTGCATTTATTGCAACTCAAGATCTGGGTAAACAATACGAAGATGGTTCGTTCGAGATTTTAGGGCGATTCGATCATAGTGATTTGCGCGGATGTAATTTACTGGTACAGTAGTAAGTCGTTTTCAACTTCTTTAAAAAAGAAGCTTTTGTCCTTTAATCTCGTCAATTAGTCGCAAATATTTTTTCTTTCGCCCATATTTAAGCCTACTTCTCCTCCAATCTCACTATTTTTGAATCGCAGATTATGGCATCAGGATATTCGAAATATTTGAAGATGATTTATGTGGTAGGGGATTTCTTACTGCTAAATACCGTATTCTGGTTAGTAAGCTTTTATTATAAGTGGCCGGTATTAACCGCAGATACTAACTTCTTAGCTCAGTTTATTTACATCAATTTATTCTGGGTTATCTCTACCTTCCTTACTGAAGTTCATCAAATTGATCGTGGATTACGCTTCGAACAAATTCTTTCTTTGTTGTTTAGGGCTTATGCCATTTTTGTGGTGACCATAGTCGTTTTCCTCTATTTCTTCGATAGTTATTTTATTCCTGTCTTCCATATCGAAGTGAAGTTGGCGGTGTTCGCAATTGTCTTCTTTGTTTGGCGGTCGGTGATGGCATATATCATCAATTTCGTTCGTCGCCGAGGATTAAATTACCGCAAGGTAATTATTGTTGGTAATGGTCAGCCTGCTATCGATATGCAGCATTTCTTCGAGCGACATCCGGAGGTAGGTTATCGATTGCTCGGGATTTTTTCCGACGATTTAACTGACATTGATAGTGTGTGGTTGAAAGGAAATTTGCACGATGCGCATGCATTTGCTCTGGATATGAAAGTAGATGAAATTTATTGTTCAGTATCAGGCATGAAAGCCGAAGAAGTAGCTAGCATGATGACCTTTGCCGACCGAAACTTAATACGATTTAAAGTGGTTCCCGATTTTAGAGGATTCTTGAATCGCAGGGTGAAAATCGATTTTTATGAGTCGGTAGCAGTATTAAGTGTGAGGAATGAACCATTGCAAAATATCGGAAATCGTTTAGTAAAACGCTACTTCGATATTGTGTTTTCTTTGTTGGTTATTGCCATTGTTTTTCCATTGGCATTAATCATTATTGCTCCACTAATTAAGTTGAGTTCTTCCGGTCCCGTGTTCTTTAAGCAAAAACGTTCGGGAAAAGACAACAAGGAATTTACTTGCTGGAAATTCAGAACGATGCGTGTAAATGCAAAGGCCGATATTGAACAAGCCAAACAAGGCGATGAAAGAATTACCGCTATAGGGTCGTTTCTGCGTAAAACCAGCCTCGATGAACTGCCTCAATTTTATAATGCATTGATTGGGAATATGTCGGTGGTAGGTCCTCGTCCACATATGCTCAAACATACTGAAGAGTATTCGGCACTGATCGATAAATTTATGGTTAGGCATCTCGTAAAGCCCGGAATTACCGGATGGGCGCAAGTAAACGGGTTGCGTGGTGAAACCCGCGATCATAAACTCATGGAGAATAGGGTGGAATACGATGTTTGGTACCTCGAAAACTGGTCGCTGCTCCTCGATTTGAAAATTGTTGTGCTTACCGCTACCCAAATCATTACCGGAAAGCACAAAGGGGAGTAAATGAAAGAATCATGCCGTAGGTAAATGCATCCAGCATAACTGTTTTTAAATCAGCATGATAATAATTTTAGCCAGAGAATGATAACCACTATTTTGTCCTAGTAGGTCCCTATTTGCATAATGCTACATGAAGAATCGCTTTTTCGACTGAAAAAATCAAAATTTAGAATGATTCCTCCTTGTACTTAAGATCAGTATCCCTTACTTTTGCGCCCTCATGGAGAAATCCTTCACCCTGGAAAAGCCTTTAACCATATCTGCTAAATTGCAGGACTATGCACAGCTCACAAAAATGAGGTTGGCATCGCTTGTCGTTTTTTCGGCGGCCATGGCGTTTATGTTGGCGCCCGGAGAAATTGATTTCGGCAAGATGTGGCTATTGGTCTTGGGCGGGTTTTTAGTAACCGGATCGGCGAATGGCTTTAACCAGATTATGGAGCGCGAACTCGATAAGTTGATGACAAGAACACTAAATCGTCCTTTACCCGATTCTCGTATGTCGGTTTGGGAGGCAGTGATAGTTTGCGTTCTTGTTGGAGCTTTAGGAGTTTTCATCTTGGCGTATTACATGAATATCTACAGTGGTATTTTAGGACTGCTTGCGATTATACTTTACACTGTCGTTTATACGCCGCTAAAGAGAGTTACACCATTTGCGGTATTTGTGGGTGCTATTCCGGGAGCTATTCCTCCTATGTTAGGATGGGTGGCTGCAACGGGAAGTTTCGGGATAGAAGCATGGCTTTTATTCACCATTCAGTTTTTATGGCAGTTCCCGCACTTCTGGGCAATCGCTTGGGTGCTTGATGATGATTATAAAAAAGCCGGATTTAATCTGCTTCCAACAGGGAATCGCGATAAAGGTTCGGCACTACAGGCCTTATTATATACACTTAGTTTAATCCCGGTTGGCGTTATGCCTTATGTGTTTCATCTGTCGGGATGGGTTTCAATGATCGCAATTCTGGGAGTAAGTTTCTATTTCTTATGGCAAGCCTATCAGCTGTATCAAAAGTGCGATATGGATGCCGCAAGAAAACTAATGTATGGATCTTTCCTCTATCTGCCTGTAGTAATGATTGCAATGGTTCTTGATAAAATCTGATAAGATGGAAATGACAGCAGAAAACGCTATTGAAAATGTGAAGCCACGTGTTCCTACCGAGAAAATTCTTCTTTGGGTGGCAATCGCTAGTATTGTAATGTTATTCGCAGGGCTTACCTCCGGATACGTTGTTCGTCAGGCAGAAGGAAACTGGCTGGTGTTCGAAATCCCTACCATGTTTTATATTTCAACGGTAGCGATAATTTTAAGCAGTATTACCATGCAAATGTCGATTGCAGCAATACGCAAAGACAATAAAGTGATGGCGAAAAATCTCATTATCATCACTTTAGGCCTCGGATTAGCCTTCGTGTTTTGTCAATTTATGGGATGGAGTGCATTAGTAGATAATAACATTCACTTCGTTGGAACTCCTTCAGAATCATTCTTTTACGCATTAACCGGACTTCACCTTGCGCATCTTGCGTTCGGCTTGATCGGCTTAATGGTAACCGCCGGAAAGTCAATTTTACAGAAATACAGCTCAAAAAATTACCTCGGAATCTCATTATGTGCAATATACTGGCACTTTTTGGGTGGGCTTTGGTTGTATTTATTTGTATTTTTGGCCATCTTCCGTTAAAAATTATCTAGTTCAACCTTTAACCTGAATATATATTGTATGGCTGCAGAAGCTACACTTGCACACGAGAATTCTTCTTCCAACCCATGGGGTGGAGGTAAATCTCCGTTCGGAATCAGCTGGGGAAAAATGATGATGTGGTTCTTCCTGGTTTCGGATGCCTTCACATTCTCTTCTCTAATCATCGCTTACGGTGCATTCCGTCATCGTTTAACGCACATTTGGCCAACGGCAAACGACGTGTTTACTCACTTTCCGTTTGTTCATGATCACTTGCCGTTAGCGTATGTAGGTTTAATGACCTTCATCCTCATCATGAGTTCTGTAACAATGGTATTAGCCGTTGATGCAGGTCACAGAAGAGATAACAAAAGCGTAGCTGTTTGGATGGGCTTAACCATCATCGGCGGATTTATGTTCCTTGGCTCTCAGGCTTGGGAGTGGTATAATTTCATCTCAGGAACTCCTGACGGTGCATTGAAAATGCCTACCGGTGAAATTTATCGTTTCCCTGAGAACGCTCCTAGCTTACATGCTAAAGGAATTCATGCTCCTGATTGGGCGCTAATCTCTCCTGATCATAAGGTGATCGAAGACAAAGCAGAAATCGCTCGCATTAAAGCGGTTGCTCAACCTATCCATGGTGCTAACCTTACCGATAATGAATATGGTCATCCGTTATTCGCTGACTTCTTCTTCTTTATCACAGGTTTCCACGGATTCCACGTATTCAGCGGAGTGGTAATTAATATTATTATCTTCTTTAATGTTCTTAGCGGAGTTTATTCTCGTCGCGGACATTATGAGCAAATCGAGAAAACCGGTCTTTACTGGCACTTTGTAGATTTAGTATGGGTATTCGTATTTACCTTCTTCTACTTAGTATAATTAATTACAAGATTATAAACCTGAATTTCTGTATATAGTTATGGCAGATCACAAACATGAAACTCCGCACGGTTACTATACCGGCGACATGCATAATCAATTCGTTCCAGAACATTACGATCCTAAAAATCGTGGCGTTATCTGGCGTACATTCTGGATCTTATTGGTAATTACAATAGGTGAAGTGGCAATTGCTTTCACAAGCTTGTCGAAAGAATTATTAGAAGTTATCTTCATTACTTTAACTGTTGTTAAAGCTTATTTCATCGTTGCATTCTTTATGCACTTGAAACATGAGAAGATGTCTTTAGTGTACTCAATCCTTCTCCCTTTTGTTTTGATAATTTATCTGATTGCGATGAGCCTTACAGAAGCAAATTATCTGAACTTATGGGATAATATGTTCAAATAAGGGTGAAAAAATTCCTGATTCTCGTAACGCTTCTCGTTATTCCTTCGCTTGCTTATTTATATCTGCAAACAGGGAAAAATAATTTTAAAACGTTAGAGATCTTCGGGCCAAAGGAACCTGTTGCGAAAACCGTCGATGGAAAAACTGTAGTTGATACAGTTTATCATTCCATCGGCGGTTTTTCTTTGCTCGATCAAGATAGTAATGTGGTAACACAGGATATCTTTAAGGACAAGATACATGTAGCGAATTTTATCTTCACTACTTGTCAAACGATTTGTCCTAAAATGTCGAACGAGATGATTCGCGTTCAAAGTGCATTTAAGGATGATCCGGATGTAGTAATCGTTTCTTATACGGTAAATCCCGAATACGATACTCCTTCTATATTGAAAGACTATGCCGCTAAGCATTACGCCATTAAAAACAAATGGTACTTCCTTACAGGCGACAAAAAAACAATTTACGACTTAGCCCGCAATTCCTATTTTTTAGTTGCCGGTGAAGGCGATGGTGGTCCCGATGACTTTATCCATTCCGAAATGTTTACGCTAATCGATAAAGAAGGCCGCATCAGAGGCGCTGTAGATAAGAAAGGCAATATCCAAACTTACGATGGTACGAATGTCCTTGATGTGAAACGCCTCATTGAAGATATTGACGTACTGAAAAGGGAATACGCGAAAAAGTAATTCCCGCTTTTATAGAAAAATAAATGTTTACCCGGTCAACAATTGTTTCGTTCAGTTGTTAACATTCCAAACTCAATTATTATGTCTGATTTGTTAAGTAAAATGCAGGAGAAAACAGTCTTCCGTATTGTGCTCTCGTTGTCAATCGTAGTGTTTCTGGTGGTGATTATCCTCGATAGTAAAATCCTTCCGCGCCCAGAGGTAATGCCGGCCTTCGGGCATTATCTTCCGCTCTTAAACGCAATTATCAATGGTACTTGCACCATTTTATTGTTGTTGTCGTTTAATGCAATTAAGAAAAGAGATATTGCAAAACATAAAAGCATTAACCTGATTACCTTTTTCCTTTCAGCTATCTTCTTGGTTTCTTATGTGACGTATCATTGGATGTCGAATGAAACGAAATTCCCAATCGATAATCCTTTGCGTCCCCTTTACCTCGGAATCCTTATCTCGCATATTATCCTAGCCGCTATGGTACTTCCGCTGGTACTTATCAGTTTCTGGTACGGATTAACGAATCAGGTGGCTAAACATCGTAAAATCACGCGATTTACCTTCCCAATTTGGTTATATGTGACTACTACAGGGGTTATTGTGTATCTGATGATATCGCCTTATTACCCAAGCTGATATCTCTCAACATGAATTTTAAAATTTCTTTTCGCCGTTTAATCCTTGCTTCGTAACTTCGTAGCTTCAATTCAAGAATCATGAAAAAGTTGATCTTCTTATTCGCCTTGTTGTTTACCTTGTCTCTTTCGGATGTGTCGATGGCACAATGTTCGATGTGCCGACAAGTTGCTGCGTCGAGCATTCAAACAGGACAAAAAACTGGAGTTGGTTTAAATAAAGGAATTCTATTCTTAATGTCGATTCCATATTTATTAGGAGGAACGGCAGCATTCATGTATTGGAAATACAAAAGAAAACCAGATACTTCAGTAACTGAATAATATAAAAGCCGGTCATATTGATCGGCTTTTTTTATGAGGATATTCTTTTTAGATTTATTAAAAATTTTATTTGATGACGAAGGAAGTGAAAGCGATTTTAGTTGCGTTGATAACAGAAATGGAAGCCAATGCTAATTTATATCAAGCATCTCGCATGAAAGCATATATGCGCGACCGTTATGAATTCTTTGGATTGCAAAAGAACGTTCGTGCAGAAATATATAAACCTTTTTTGGCGCAACTATGGAAAGTGAAAGATGCGAATATTGAGAGTGTAGTGATGTTTTTATGGGCGCATCCTTGTCGAGAGTGTCAATATGTGGCGATGGAATATATAGCAAAAACATCCAAGGAATGGACACCCGAAACATTATCGTTGTTAGAATACATGATCACCGAAAAATCGTGGTGGGATACTGTCGATTTGGTAGCATCTACATTTGTAGGAAAACTATTTCAGAAATATCCTGAGTTGATAAAGCCATCCATCAAGAAATGGAATGCGCAAGATGATTTTTGGTTGCATCGCACAAGCATCATTTTTCAGTTGAAATATGCCGATAAAACCGATGAGCAACTGCTTTTCAAACAATGTGAAAAATACCTCGAATCAAAAGAATTCTTCCTTCAAAAAGCAGTAGGGTGGGCGCTTCGCCAACATTCAAAATTCCAACCCGCCGCCGTTCGCAATTTTGTGGCCAACCACAAACTCTCCACCGTAAGTCTCCGCGAAGCCAAGAAGTATATTTAAATTGAGCTCTACGAAAAGTTCCGGCACTTCTCCCGATTTTATTGCCATCACGCAGCAACTCCCGAACAATACGCTTCTTTGCCGATTTCTCCTTCGTCGAAATATCAGGACATATCCCTCAAACCTCGTGAACATCGAACATCTATCATCGAATATCTATCATCTAAAAAAAATCTGACCTCTATCATACCAAATAATTTTTGCAAAAAGAGAAATTTTACATACCTTTCGACTACTATCAAAAACCTATTCCATGAAAAAGCTATTTTATGCATTAGCAGCTTGTTTCTTATTGTTTAGTTATTCTTGTAAAGATGATTTAACAGCGTTTTCGTTTACGCATGATTATGCAGAATTCGAAATTGAAGTCGATCCTACAACTACCCAAGGCAATATTAGCTTAGGTGAATATGAAGTGTCAACTAATATTACCAACTTGTTAAAAGATAATGGAGCAAGTTTGGAGCATCTTAAATCTGTAACTGTAAAGTCAATTAATTTGGCAATTGATGATAGCAGTGCAACTCCTTATACTTTTAATTTGGTAAGCAAAATCAATGCTAAAATTGGTAATACGAATAGTTCATCAATGATCGATTTTGCTAAAAAAGATCCTGTTCCTTCCACAGGATTAACAGCTATTGATCTCGATATGTTCGATACAGATTTATTAGGCTACTTTAGAAATTCGAATATTAAATTTAATTTATCAGGATTTACAAACGCTCCAATTGATCATGCATTTAAAGTGAAGGTTAAATTGCGTGTTCAGTTTGAAGGTGATATCATTAAATAATTCGAAATAATTTATTCAAAACAGGATGTTGTTTAATTACGACATCCTGCTTTTGTTTTTAATGCAGATCAACAATATAATTATGTTATTTAAATCCTCTAAATTCTGATGATATAATGTTTTCTTTTCATAGAAATTTCAGTACATTTAACCGTAAACCTTAAATTTAGGAGATTTAAAACATAATCAATCGTAATTATCATAATAATCTGCGGCCAAAATCTTAACAATACCTTGTCTAAATTCTAAACCCGAAATTCCCTAATTTTGTGATCCCATGACTTTGCATAATAAATACGATAAGGAAACGCTACAGAAGAAGCTCGATAGCGAAACATTTAAGCGAATAACGCTTTCTTTTTACCGATATGTGAATATCGCAGATACCGATATGTTTCGCGCTGAGTTATATCGCCAATTTGATGAATTAGGCGTCCTAGGACGAGTTTACGTTGCCCACGAGGGGATCAATGCCCAAGTAAGCATACCCGAGCATAATTTCGATCAATTTAAGGCAATCCTTCAGAACGATGATAAATTGCGTGATGTGCCGCTTAAAATTGCAGTGGAGGATAATGGCAAGTCTTTTATTAAGTTGATTGTGCGTATTCGTGAAAAAGTGGTTGCCGACGGACTCGATGATAATTCATTCGATGTGACGAATGTGGGAAATCATCTCGATGCCGAACAGTTTAATAAAGCTCTCGAAGACCCGAATACGATTGTAATCGATATGCGTAATCATTACGAAACGGAAGTGGGACATTTTGAAGGTGCCTTGTTACCTGAAGCCGATACTTTTCGCGATGCTTTGACGATGGGCCTCGATATGGTGGAGGATAAAAAGGATTCGAAAATATTGTTGTATTGCACCGGTGGTATTCGCTGTGAAAAGGCAAGTGCTTGGTTTAAACATCATGGCTTTAGTGATGTGAACCAATTGTACGGCGGAATTATTCAATATGCACGTGAAGTAAAACAGAAAGGCCTAAAGCCGAAATTTATCGGAAAGAACTTTGTTTTCGACAATCGAATGGGAGAACGTATCACCGATGATATCATCAGCTCCTGTCATCAATGCGGAAATCCTTGTGATACGCATGTGAATTGCGCGAACGACGATTGCCATTTATTGTTTATTCAATGCGATGATTGCAAAATCAAATTTGATGGCTGTTGTTCGAAAAATTGTCAGGAGATTTTTCACCTTCCTTTAGAGGAACAAAAGCGACTGCGAAAGGGTAAAATCAAATCCGATTCATTGTCAGTTTATAAGAGCCGTTTGCGTCCCGATTTACGTCAAATTAAATCTGATTCTTCGCAATTATCTATTAATAGATAGAAGTTGCAACATTTAATTTCCTGTGTTTGCCCATACAATTGTTGTTTCCACCCTTATTTGTCAATAACTTACGTATTTGTATGTCGACTAAGGGTCTAACGCGCCGTATATTTGTATTTGCCTTAAATTTAATCTACAAGCGCTTTATATGGAAAAACGATGGGTTCTTAAACCCCAGGGGGATGCTGATGCCGTAACAAGGCTTGCTGCTGAGTTGCGTATCAATCGGATCCTGGTGAACCTGCTCGTTCAACGCGGAATAACTACGTATGAAGAGGCACGTCGTTTCTTTCGTCCTTCATTAGACATGTTGCACGATCCTTTCTTGATGAAAGATATGGATAAGGCAATTGATCGTATTAATACGGCTGTCGAGAATAAGGAAAAAGTAATGGTGTATGGCGATTATGATGTTGACGGAACTACTGCAGTTTCGTTGGTATACACTTTCCTTAAATCGCTTTCAGGCGATATCGCTCATTATATTCCGGATCGTTATAAAGAAGGATACGGAATTTCAAAACAAGGAATTGACTTCGCAAAAGAGAATGGTTATACTTTAATCATTGCACTCGATTGCGGTATTAAAAGTGTCGATAAAATCGATTATGCGAATAGCTTGGGTGTCGATTTTATTATTTGCGATCACCATCGTCCGGGAGCTGAAATCCCGAATGCAGTGGCAGTGCTCGATCCAAAGCGTAACGATTGCCCTTATCCTTATAAAGAGTTAAGTGGTTGCGGTATCGGATTTAAATTAGTTCAAGCTTTTGCTCAGCAAAACGAAATGCCGTTTAGCCAATTGGAGCAGTATCTCGATTTAGTAGCTATTTCTATTGCTGCCGATATCGTTCCTATCACCGGTGAAAATCGTATTCTGGCTTATTATGGTTTGCAACGTTTAAACCGTGAACCTCGTCCGGGTATTAAAGCAATTCTTGAACTCAGCGGATTTAAACGCGATGAGTTAACCATTAACGATATCGTATTTACAATTGCTCCGCGCATTAATGCAGCAGGAAGAATTGAAAGTGGTACTAAAGCTGTTGAATTATTGATTTCTCGTAATGAAGACCTCGCAGGATTCTTAGGCGACGATATCAACGATCAAAATAATACACGCAAAAACTTAGATCAATTAATTACTGATCAAGCTTTGCAACAGATTGAAGATAACGAAGATTTCAAGAATAGAAAAAGTACAGTTCTTTATAACCCCGAGTGGCATAAAGGTGTTATCGGAATTGTAGCTTCTCGCTTAACAGATCGTTATTATCGTCCGACAATTGTGCTTACGAAAAGTAACGGGATGGTATCGGGATCAGCGCGTTCGGTGAAAGATTTTGATGTGTATAATGCTATTGAAAGTTGCAGTGATTTATTAGAGCAATTCGGCGGACATATGTACGCGGCAGGTTTAACGATGCGTGAAGAAAACGTAGATGCGTTCAGAGAGAAGTTTGAAGCGATTGTATCTACTACTATCGAGGAGAAAATGCTCACACGTGAAATCGAAATTGATGCTGAGTTAAGCTTAACGGATATCACCTGTAGTTTCTACAATATATTAAAACAATTTGCTCCCTTCGGACCGGGAAATTTATCGCCCATTTTTAGAAGCAGCGGAGTAAGAGATAATGGTCGCGGTAGAGTAGTGGGGAATAACCACCTTAAACTAACACTTACGCAAGAAGGTAATCAGCCGGGAGTATACGATGGAATTGCTTTCCAACTCGGACATCATCATCCGATGGTTGAGCAACAAGAAGCATTTGATGTTGTGTATCACATTGAAGAGAATAACTTCAATAACCGCATCACTCTTCAGCTAAACATCAAAGACCTGAAGTTCGTCCGCGAACGCGATTTCGCCTTATAGAATCAAATTTATTTAATTAAGTGATATCACATTTTATGATGTGGTGAAACATGCATTTTCATAAAATCGATAATCCTTCATCCTTCATCTAACATCCAACATCTATCATCTATAACCTATAGCCTTGTCCTAAACCTCTTATCCGTCACCACCCTCAACGCAATTCCTCCTCTTATAAAAAATCCTTCAGAAGGATGAGTTTTCGTAGTGGCGTCGCCGTTAGGAGTAACTCTAAAGTACTCGAAAGTTCTTGCAGCTGTTTGTCCAGCTTCGAATGAAAGGACTAGTGGCGTATGTGGAATATAATAGTTGCTGTAAAGCTGAATTTGCCCTTCGGTTAAATGAAAATAGTCATTGTATCCCTCAGCATATGATTCCTCTACTCCTTGATATGCGAATCCGATATGAAGAGGTGCAACAATAGTATAATCAATGGATGTATTGTTCGGAAGAAGTCCCCAGCAATAAATTTTTTCATTTGGTTTCCATTCAAATCCCAAGAGGGGTAAAAAGTAGTTTCCGTAAAATTCTCGGTTGTAATATAATCCAGCTTTCCAAGTGAATTTAGAAGAGGCACTGTTGCTGTAAATTATTGCTCCTCCATGTTGATCAGTTGTCCAGCCGAGTTTCAAAATATCAGAATAATTTTGGCGGTAGATGTAGCAAAAAACAATATTCTTAGTGGTGTCGCTTAATGTATGAAGGTAAGAAACAGGAAGAAGAATGGATTGATAAGTCGATTCATACTTAGTCGTTCCTTCGATGCTCACATTTCCTGAATTACCATAGATATGATTAGATACCCCGTCGTAAAATTTTTTTCTGTTGTACTCCGGATTTACAACTAAATAATCATGCATGCCTATGTTAAACGGTAATGTTAATGATGCATTTAACCAATCGTTTTTTATTCTCCACTCATCTTCTCCTTTATATAAATCGGAGATCCCGCAATTGCCATATTGCACTGTAGCAACATCAATGAAGGGTTGTGCCTTAACCGCAGTATTGATAAAGAGATATGCAAGGAGTAGCAACTTACGCATATAAGTGGTTTTATGGTTTTAACGAAGATAGTTAAATTTATACAAGCTCTTCACTTGGAATTAACTCAAAAATTGTATTTTTCAGGATCCTATAGAATGAAATTCAATATGAATCGACTAATTGTACTCGTTGTTGTTGTTTTAAATGTTTTGGCTATTGAATCTTTTGCCGGCTCCGGTAAACAAGGATTTGATCCTGCTGATACGATTAGAATCGGTAATCAAGTTTGGATGAAACAAAATTTAGCAATTGATGTCCCTAATAGCTTTTGGTATGATCGCGATTCAGTGAAGTATCACGACCTCGGTAAGCTCTATTATTTTTCTGCTGCATTGATGGCGTGTCCTAATGGTTGGCATATACCTAGCGACGAAGAATGGCAACAGCTGTTCGATTATTTGGGCGGCGATTCTTTAGCAATCGATAAAATATTGGAGGGAGGTTCTTCCGGATTAAATCTAACGTTAGCGGGTTACCGAAGCGCGAATAGTAGTATTGATTTGTTTGGTAAGCTGGGCGAATATGCCATGTACTGGACTTCCACCATCAAAGCTGAACAAACAGCTTATGGGAAAATGTTTGTCAGAGGTAAACTTCCAGAACATCAATACTACCGTAGAGCTAATGCTTTTTCTGTTAGATTAATAAAGGATTAATGATAATTGTCAAAAGAATCAATTGTATTCTTATGGAAATTATTTTTCTAGATTCTATTCCAAATCCTGACTAATAAAGTGTTCGTTTAGAGCTATTTGAGTTCAATATCTAATTAAAAGAAGCGTGTTTTTTAAGTCGAATCATCAACCTAATTATTTAGATAATTAATTATACAATAGGATTTGAAATATATTATCGCTTGATAATTAAGTAATTATGTATAATTAGGGAAGAAATTAGTTTTTTCGCGTGTTTTACTGAACATTTTAATATTTTTTTTAAATTTGATATAAATATTTAATATCATGAAACATTTTTATTCACTCAAATTGATCCTTTTCTCGTTGCTTTTTTTTGCAATACAAGCGGTATACGGCCAATGCGGGGTACATCCCAAGATTGTTAGCAGGCTAAATAATGGAGCACAGCCATTTTATAGTGGAAGCAGCTCTTCTGTCGACCCCAATTGGTATATTTACAAATACCAGTGGTTAATTAATGATGAGGTCAGTGAGTCCGATAACTCCGGTAAGTTAAAAGATTGGAATCCTAAGTTGGCGAATTCAGTTAATAAAATATCACTTAAAGTTTGGGCAAAAAATGTTTTAACAGGTGATAGTTGTTTTGAAGAAACAAGTGGTATGTTTCAATCAACAGGGGAGCCTTTTTATCCAATAGTAAACAACACAAACTCGCAGCAAATCGACCAGAATTCACGAACTGTTTATGGTATTGATGCAGCAAAGATTATTGGTGATGCAGAATATGTTCGTACCAATATTCAACGAAATACAATTTCATTTGTAAAATTAAGGCCAAATGTAAAAGTTTCAGTAGAAGCAACTATCAATTGGCTAAATTCTAATGTTCTTCGGAGTGAAAGTGGAATGGAGATGAAGTTTTATCGTAAAGACAGCGATAAAATTGGATATAATCATCTTCGTTACATGCAATTTTATAAAGGGGTTCCTGTAGAGTATTCGATGTACATAGTGCATGCAAAAGATGGCCATATTGTTTCAGCTAATGGTGAGGCGTATTTGAATATTAAAATTAATACAAAGGCTTCAATTGCACCTGAAATTGCAAAACAAAAAGCATATAAGGCGTTTCCTGCCGGTCGTTATATAACAGAGGAGAATAATGGACTTCCTAAATTATTTGTATTGCCATTAAAAGATGGTGCGTATAGTCTTGTTTACAAAGTTGATGTGAATACTGAGGAGCCGCTTTCTCGTCAATGGGTTTATGTGAATGCGGAAAGTGGAGCTATTATAAAGACATTAAATAGACTTGAGACGTATAACGTTTCTGCAACCGCAGATACTCGTTATTCAGGATTAAAACCGATTGTAACAGATAGTATTAGTGCCTCAAATTATCGCTTAAGAGAAACTGGTAGAGGTGCAGGCACTTCTATTGAAACCTATAATCTCAACTTCGGAACGAACTATGGTACTGCTACCGATTTTACAAACGCATCTAAGACTTGGGCTTATGCTTACGATAATGCAGCACTTGATGCTCATTTTGGAGCAGAGAAGACCTATGACCATTATTTTGATACTTATGGATATAACTCAATAGATAATGCAGGCTTTGCAATTAAAAGTTACGTTCATTATAGCACTAATTACGTTAACGCATTTTGGAATGGTAGCGTTATGACCTATGGTGATGGGAACGGAGTTTCTTACAACCCTCTCACTTCACTTGAAATTGTTGGACATGAAATCACACATGGGGTTACAGAGAATTCTGCAGGACTAATTTACTCAGGAGAATCAGGTGCATTAAATGAATCGTTTAGTGATGTTATGGGTAATACCATACGTTTTAAAAGCAATCCTTCGGCTACTTGGCTTTGCGGAGATCAAATTGTAGTGCCGGGTAGTTCAGCAACTCCTTTTAGGAACTTAGCAAACCCCAATGATTATCAATGCGCCGATACTTATGGCGGACAATATTTTAATAATGGTGATATTGTCCACTACGATAGTGGAATACAAAATTTTTGGTATTATTTATTAACTCAAGGTGGAGTAGGTGTTAACGATATTGGAAGTTCATATACTGTTATAGGTATAGGTCTTAATAAGGCAAATGCTATTGCATTCAGAAATCTTACTGTGTATCTTACCCCTAGTTCTACATTCGCAGATGCTAGGGCAGGCGCAATACAATCCGCAATCGATTTGTATGGTGCTTGTTCTGATGAAGTTATTCAAACTACCAATGCATGGTATGCAGTCGGGGTGGGAGGATTATTTAATAATGCTGTCGTAGCATCTTTCAATGCAAATAATAATTTCTACTGTTCTATTCCCGCAAATGTCAGCTTTACAAATACTAGTTTGAATGCTACCAGTTTCCATTGGGATTTCGGTGATGGCTCCACAAGTACTTTACAAAGTCCGACACATATCTATTCTGCAGCAGGTAACTATACAGTGACACTTATGGCATCCGGTATTGCTTCTTGCGGAAATGCAGATACAATGATAGTACCCTCTTGTATAAATGTATCAAATGGTGGAGGACCTATTGCTGTCTCTTGTATTCCTACTGCAAACACTACTTGTTGTGGTTATGGAATTATGAATGTGCATTTAGAATCGATTAATAAAAATTCGAATAATGCAACTGAAGGGTATAGAGATTTTACCTGCTCTGACCAAACTTTACTTGTTGCCGGGAATACTTATCCCTTTTCAGTAACAACAGGCTCAAGTAATTCAGAAAATGTTTCTGCTTGGATCGATTTTAATAATGATGGAGTTTTTGCTACATCTGAAAAAGTATTTTCTTCACTTAAAAAGAAACTAACTCATAGCGGATATATTAATACGCCCACTTCTGCGGTTTTAAACACATCGTTACGCATGCGTGTAATTGATGAAGATTCGAGTTATAGTATTTCCGGCCCTTGCTATAGCCCAACACGCGGGCAAGTAGAGGACTACACAGTATCTTTTGTTGAAAATACTTTGCCACCAATAGCAGATTTTAGTGTGTCAAAACAATCTTTAAATGTAGGAGATATAGCTAATTTTTACGATTTAACTGCGAATGCTCCAACTGGATGGACGTGGAGTTTTCCTGGTGGGACGCCATCGTCTTCTACTTTGCGAAATCCTATTATTCAATATTCTACTATAGGGGTCTATCCTGTTACACTTCATGTTCTGAATTCCTTTGGTACTGATAGTATTACTAAGACTTCGTATATCTCAGTAATGAACATTTTTAACATGTGTTCTAGTTCAAGTACGGTTGCACCCATTGGTATTTTATATGACTCAGGTGGACCTACCAGTGCATATTTGAATGGCGAAAATTGTTCATTCTTGATTTCACCTGCATGTACTGATTCAGTCATACTTACAATTAATTCTTTTCAAACAGAATCCAGCTATGATTATTTGAGAATTTATGATGGAACATCTAATCTTGGTACTTTGTTGTTTTCTGCATCTGGTAGTACTTCTATTCAAAAAGTAAAAGCCCCTTCAGGCAAAATGTTTATTCAATTTACAACGGATGGATCTGTTACTTATCCGGGATTTGACCTTTCTTGGACTTCAATATTGTATTCATCAGGATATCCTACTGCACAGTTCTCTGTCGATGATACAACTCCTCCGGTAAATGTTCCTGTGCAGTTTAATGATTTAAGCACAAATGCTCCAAATGCTTGGCAGTGGAACTTTGGAGATGGAAATGTAAGTACCCTCCAAAATCCAACACATGCCTATACTACCCCTGGCATATATACCGTAAGACTTATCGTATATACATGTTCGGCTTCTGATACTACCACACTTCAAATAAATATTCAAGATTTCCCTGTTATCAGCAGTAACCCGGATTCAATATCGGTTACCGTAAGTTGTGGTGATTCTATTCACGTCCCGCTCATGGTCTATAATACCGGATCCGGTGATTTGGTAATAAGCGGAAATACAGTAACCCAAAATACTTTACATCATAAAAGAATTCTTGTTTGTACATATGGTGTTGATATGACAGGAGAATATATTAATACAATTGCAGGCATTAATTCAGGGTTTACAGATTACTCCATCACTCAATACAATGGAATAGATTCCGCCGAACTTAGAGCCGCTTTAGATACAACTGATATTTTGCTTTTCCCTGAAAGAGAAACGGGAACCGCAAGTCATTATGTTAATTTTGGATCCGTAGTACAGCGTTTTGTAAATCGGGGCGGTAATGTTATCGTGTGTACTGATTATGATCAACGTCTCACGGCAATGGGTCTTCTTAATAATAGTGGTTATTTCACAACCTCTAGTAATGTTTCGGTCTTGGATACTTCACATTTTATCATGGATAGTGTTCCTCCCGTTTTTGCCGGCGCTAATTTGACAATATATTGCACATTCTCTAATGTTGACCGCATAACCTTAGCATATTCATCAATTCCTGCTAATGAAGTTGTAACGTATCGGGAAATAGGTCAAGGATCTGTTACTTTTATTGGTTTCGATTATTATACACCTAATACACCTTATGCAAAAATTATTTCTAATGCAGTTAAAGGTATTTTAACCCCAATGGATAATTTAATTGAAATAGATCCGAATAACGCGACTATAGCTCCGGGCGACTCCGAATTGATTTATATAGTAATTAATACAGCTAATTTCAATAGCGGTCAATATGATTTAACTGCATCAATAAATAGTAATGATTCAGCAAATTTAGTGTACAATATTCCTTGTCACGTTAATGTGATTGGAAGTCCGCACCTTGCTTTGTCAGATACGTGTCTTCATTTCGCTCAAGTATTTCAAAATGAAGCGTCTTTCGATTCAGTGGAAATTTCAAACAATGGATGTGATACGCTTTATATAAGTAGTATCACTTCTTCTTCGGCTGAGTTTACTCCGGCGGCATCGGGTCCTATTGCTCTGCCACCGTTTAGTAATTATACATTGCAAGTGCAATTAATGTCGGCATCAATCGGATCATTTGCAGGTCAGCTGACATTACATAATAATGATCATGATACAAGTATATGCCTTATCGGGGCGGTTGTTGGTGCACCCATTTCGATCGTAAATCCCGATACCATGTTTGTAACGGTAAATTGTACTGATTCAATAACAAGATACTTGACCTTATCAAACATTGGATTAAGTGATTTGGATTATGATGTTGAGACTTCAAATGTAACTCCGGATTCATTAAATATCCTTGTTTGTACATACGGTGTTGACATGACGCAAGAATATTTAAATATGATTAGTGCTTTAAATTCACGTCATATGAAATATAAACTGACGCAATTCAATGGGATAGATGCCACCGGTTTAACGAATGCATTAGTGGGAAAAGATGTGTTGCTATTTCCGGAACAAGAATCCGGTGCAAGTACTCATTATAGCTCTTGGGTAACGCCAATAGCTACATTCTTAGCAAACGGAGGAAGAGTTGTAGTGGCAGGTACACAATCTTCTAATCGGATTACTACTATGGGATTAATTACCGGAACTTATCAAAGTTATGTGAATAGCGGAATCCTAAATTCATTAGATACAACTCATTTTGTTGCTGATAGTATTGCTCTTAACTTTAATGCTTCTAATTCCACTTTTTATCATACATTTACTGATGTTGATTGTGTCCATTTAGTTAAATATACTACCTATGACGTTGTGTCTTATAAAAAGATTGGCAACGGAGATGTTGTCTTTCTTGGGTTCGATTATTATGAATCAAATCGATATGTAGATAGGTTGCTCATCAATTCTATTTTTGGTGGATTTGATTCTGACAGCGATTGGTTGTCTGTAAACGGAAGTAGTGGTACTTTGTCGCCCGGCGATTCAGTGCTGATTCCGGTAGTGATCACTACGAATAGTCAAGTAACTGGGACTGATACATCTTCTATTGTAATTAATACCAATGATCCACTACATCCGCAAATTATAGTACCGGTTATTATTGAGATCATTGGAGCTCCTTCAATAGTCCTACAGGATAGTTGTTTGGATTTTGGAACTGTTCTTGAAGGCAATCATTTAGCAAAAAATTTTGAAATCAATAACATTGGATGTGATACATTAGTTATTTCTAATATTGTTTCTTCTACTGTGGAATTTTCAGTAGATACTGTCGGACCACTATCTATTCCTCCGGGAGAATCATATAGTTTGTCGATTGAATTCAATTCCGCCACTATAGGCTCGAACAATGGCTCGATTCAATTGTTCAATAATGATCATGATACTTCAATTTGTCTAACTGCATTTACAATTGGTGCACCGATAGCTTCTGTTGTGCCTGATACAATTTATGTTACTCAAAATTGTGGCGACTCTTTAAATGTTAATTTTACAATTTACAATAGCGGATTAAGTGATCTTAATGTAAGTATTGATTCGCAGGGAGATAGTTTGAAAATACTTGCTTGCACATTTGGTGTTGATCTTACGCAGGAATATGCAGTAATGACACAAATAATTAGAGATTCTGTTAGCAATTATTCGATTACTACATTCCCGGGTACTGATTCTGCTGGACTAGCTGCCGCTCTAGTTGGGAAACATGTTTTATTATTTCCGGAGCAGGAAACAGGGGCTTCCCTTCATTATGCTGCCTATGCTCCTGTAATAAGTCGGTTTATGGCAAATGGAGGAAGAGTAGTGGTTTGTGGTTCTGCAAATACCCCTTTTCGTTTAAACGCTATGGGTCTGTTTAGTGGAACTAATTACCAAAATGTATATACAGGTGCATTGACGAGAGTTGATTCTACTAATTTTATTATACAAGGTATTCCTCCATCTTTCCCAGCTGTTGATCTATCCTCTAGTATTGATTTTACAGATACCTTAATAAATACTTTGATAAAATCTAGTATCAATTACGATGTAGTGGCCTATAAGGAATATGGTGAAGGAGCTGCAATTTATCTTGGATTCGACTATTTCGCCACATCAAGTTACACTTCGAAATTGTTAGTCAATTGTGTTTCTAGGAATATTTCTAATCTTGGTTCAGCAGTATCGATAAATGAAGTTAATGAAAGTATTCCTGTCGGTGATTCGCTTGTTGTTCCATTTATTATCTCCTCTGTGAACCTTAATGCCGGAATTGATACTACTGTTATTGAAGTTGCAACAAATGATCCTCAACATCCTATTATTCCAGTTGTTGTTATTCTTACTACCGTTGGAGCTCCAAATTTAGTACTAAGTGACACGTGCATTAATTTCGGGTCGGTGCAGAATAATTCCACGATATCTGACACACTTCGTTTATTTAATAACGGTTGTGATGCATTTAGTATTTCTTCAATATTGATGAGTAATCCTGCATTTACTTATAGCTATATAGGATCAGGTATTATTCCTCCTGATGGAGCTTTAGATGTAATTGTTAATATTTCAGCTTCAGATACAGGATGGTTTAATGGTACACTAACTATTCAAAGTAATATTGCTGACACTGCAATTTGTTTGTCCGCTTATTCTTATGGCGTGCCTAAGTTGGAACAATTTTCGGACACAATATTTGTTCATGCATCGGCATGCAATAATGCAATAAATGTTCCTCTTACTGTTTATAATGTTGGAGAGGATACATTGATTTATCATTCTTCTGTAGTTTCTATGAATAGTTCTACTCCTCTTAAAGTTGTAGCACTAACTTATGGAGTAGATATTGGCGGAGAATATTCAAATACTTTAGCTGCAATAAATCAAAATTTCACGAATTATACGTTGACTGTTGTCAATACTGCGTCTTCTACATTGCTTGCGAATGCGTTGGTGGATGCAGACGTGCTCCTAATGGCTGAGCCAGAGATTGGAGTTGCTAGTAATTTCACGCCACTGGCAACGGTTATACAAAATTTTGTCTCTGCAGGGAATATAGTGATATATTGTGGAGCTGATGCCACTCATTTCCAATGTATACTTAACACAGGAATTATTACGGGGTCGTCGGCCTCTGATGTAAGTTTTGCAACATTAACAGTGTTAAATTCGACCTCACCTTACACTGCAGGGGTTTCATTATCATTTCTTGGCCCTAATGCTACATATGCGGCGAATATTTCAAATGCTAATAAGACTAGATTGATATCTTATGGGACAGAGGATGTATTCTCATATGTGAATTATGGACTCGGGAAGGCATTTTATTTAGCGTTTGACTACTTTGCATATACTAATAATGAAGCACGACTGATTGGAAATATTCTATCACAAGTGACTTCGAATACCTTTGTTCCGTGGGCAACATCAGATGTGGGAAATGATACCGTTATGACTGGCGACTCTTCGGTGATTAACATTGTTTTAACTCCGGATTCTGCTTCGTTTGGATTAAATACAGCCATGCTGTTGATTCCAAGTAATGATCCTTTGAATCCGGTAGATTCGGTTGTAATAATTATGATGAAGGATCTAGATGGCTGCGCTTCTATTTCCATGTCTATTGATTCATGTGGTCATTCCGTTTCTTTTGATGCCGGCATAGTGAGTCCTAATGCCACATATGCATGGACGTTTGGCGATGGATTTACTTCTAATATTAAATCGCCTCTACACTATTATACTAACGCAGGTACGTATACCATTAGATTAATTGTTAGTGAAAATGGTTATAAGGATACTACCTTTGCTACTGTGAATGTCGGATTTAATAATGCACCATTGTCCCCGTCTTGCACACCATCAACATTGTCTTATTGTTGTGAGTATGGAATCTGGGGAGTACAATTGCAATCAATTAATAAATTGAGTAATGGTGGTAGCGACGGGTATCAAGATTATTCATGTAGTGATTCTACAACTCTTAATCGTGGACAGACTTATAGTTTAAATGTATTGACAGATACTTCTATTGCAAGTAATGTATCAGCTTGGATTGATTATAATAACGATGGAGTTTTTAGTCTTTCCGAGCAGTTATTTACTTTGTCCGGAGTTAACGGATGGAATGCAGGCAGTTTTACCGTTCCGGTAAATGCAGTAATAAGCACACCATTGCGATTGAGAATTGGTTCCGATAATACTTTATCTTCATTGATGGATCCTTGTATGGATTTAACAAACGGACAATATGAAGATTATACTGTGTGGTTACGTAATAGCACAGGGTTAAATGAAAACTCTAATATTACTGCTGCAACTATATTGCCAAATCCTTTCGGTAATGAAACTACTTTAACTTATGAATTGAAGAAACCGACAATTTTATCTGTTAAAGTTTTTGATGCGTTAGGTAGGTTGGTAAATACTCCAGTTGATAATGAAGAACAATCTTCCGGCATTCACAACGTACGTATTAGCGCGGAAGTTTCCGGAGTTTATTATGTTCGATTAATCGGAGGTGATTATAGTGAGGTGTTCCGAATTATCAAAACAAAGTAGTTTATCTTGAATTGAAAATTATTCGATGCGAAAAGTAATGTAAACTTTAAGGTATCGTTTAAATAATTATTTCTAGTTTAGATGCCTGAATGTTATTATAGAGAATCTTCTACTATCATTCAGGCATCTTCTGTTTCAAGTGCAAGACTAATTTCGTACTTGTCAATTCATATTTTGAAGCTTACGAAAGGATTTGATTTGTATTTGAACGGCATAAGAAGTTAAGACTAAAACTTTAACGATTTCATTTTACATTGTTCCGCAAATTTTGAATAGCTCGAATTCTACACCAACTTTCTTCTCCAAAGGCGTTAAGCATATGCTGCTTTCAACTTTTTGGTTCGCGTTGATGAATGTGATGGTGAAAAAGTTGGCGCATCTCCCTGCAATGGAATTGGTTTTCTTTCGATGTTCGGTGGCGACGCTCATCGGATTTGCAGGTTTGTATAAAGAGGGTGTTCCATGGAAAGGTAGTAACCGAAAATTATTATTCCTTCGTGGTTTGTTTGGCACTACTGCTTTGTACATGTTTTTTCTTTCTATTCAGAATATGCCATTAGGCACAGCAGTGACTATTCAATATATTTCTCCGGTGTTTACTACAATCCTGGCTATTTATTTACTGAAGGAAAAAGTGATGCCCGTGCAATGGTTGTTTTTTCTGTTGTCATTTGCAGGAGTTATTCTCATTAAAGGATTCGATGATCGTGTCAGTTGGACAATGCTCGCTGTCGGTATTTTATCTTCCTTTTTTTCAGCTTTAGCTTATAATATGGTGCGTTCTTTAAAACAATTGGAGCATCCATTAGTTGTAGTACTGCATTTCCAATTATTAGGATCAATAGTAGGAGGGGCCTTTACTGTATTTAATTTTGAAATGCCGCAGGGAATTGACTGGCTGTATATCATCCTAATTGGCGTTGTTACTCAACTCGGACAATTAAACCTAACCCGCAGTTTACAGTCTGAAAATATTGCCAAAGTTTCAATCCTTAATTACCTCGGAATTATTTACGCCCTATTCTTCGGTTGGGCACTCTTCAACGAAATTCACGATGGCTTTACCTTCCTCGGTATGCTCTGCGTAATTGCCGGAGTAGTATTGAATATTTATGTTACTACAAGGAAGAAAGAGGTGGTAGTTTAACACGAAAAGTCTATTGGCGATAGATAATAGGCGATAGACGATCGATTTTGGAAATAAGGTATCTTAAAACCCATTTTCAAATTAACAAATCAATCTCTATCGTCGAAGACGAAAAATCATAACCAAGCCAAAATAATCAGCGATACTGACGATGAATGTCAGCACGAGGCCCTATCAAGCAACACGGAAGCTACATAAGGACAAGCCAATCCAATATTTCCTCGAGTTTAGCTCGCATTTTCAAATTGAAAATCTTCAAATTTTCAAATCAATCTCCCATTCAACCCCCATTTTCCCCCATTCACCTCATCTCTTTTGAAATCACCCTTTCCCCGATGTTTCTTTGCCTCATCAATAAAATAAGGGTCAATCCGGTGGTTGTCCCGTCCCCCCCCATGAAATAAGATCGTTCTTTATACCGAAAAGTCAGAGGCTTTTCAAAGCGTGGCAAAAAGCGGCTCCTAAGGCCGCTTTATTTTTTTCCGTAATTTTGCACCTTCTTTATCATGGCTAAGTATCCCGAATACAAACAATTGAATTTGCCGAATCTCGCAGAGCAGGTGCTCCGCAACTGGCAAGACAAAAAGGTTTTCGAACGTTCTGTCTCTGAACGTGAGGGAAATCCTTCTTATACTTTCTACGAAGGTCCGCCTTCGGCTAACGGTCTCCCGGGCATCCACCACGTGATGGCTAGGAGTATCAAAGACATTTTCTGTCGCTATAAAACCCAAAAAGGGTTCCAGGTGAAACGTAAAGGCGGCTGGGATACTCACGGACTACCTATCGAAATTAGCGTCGAGAAGACCTTAGGTATCACTAAAGAGGATATCGGTATTAAAATCTCTATCGAGGATTATAACAAAGCTTGCCGTAAGGAGGTGATGAAGTATAAGTCGGTATGGGATGATCTTACCCGTAAAATGGGCTATTGGGTCGACCTCGACAACCCTTATATCACTTTCGAGAATAACTATATCGAGACTTGCTGGAATTTACTCCAACAGCTCTATAAAAAAGACCTTCTTTACAAAGGTTATACTATCCAACCATATTCTCCTGCAGCAGGTACCGGATTGAGTTCACATGAGCTTAACCAACCCGGAACGTATAAGCTGGTGAAGGATACTACCATCGTTGCTCAGTTTACTGCCGTTCGTAATGAGAAGAGTGAATTCTTGTTCGCGAAGTGTGATGCGCCGCTGTATTTCTTGGCTTGGACAACTACACCTTGGACATTACCTTCGAATGCTGCCCTTGCCGTTGGTCCTGATATCACCTATGTGTTGGTGCGCACGTTTAATCAGTATACGTTTAAGCCGATGTGCGTGGTGCTTGCAAAAGACCTCGTTGGTAAACATTTTAATGCGAAAAATGCTGAACTCTTGATAGAAGATTATCAAGATGGTAATAAGAATATTCCTTTCAAGGTAATAGCTGAGTTTAAAGGCCGCGATTTACAAGATATCCGCTTCGAACAGTTATTGCATTATGTGCAACCTGAAGGTGATGCTTTCAGAGTGATCACAGGCGATTTTGTCTCTACTGAAGATGGTACAGGTATCGTGCATATTGCACCTACTTTCGGTGCCGATGACTTCCGCGTAGCGAAACAGCACAACGTGCCTGCTATCATGATAAATGACGATAGCGGTAAGCCGATGCCGTTAGTAGATAAGCAAGGACGATTTGTAAAAGAGGTTACCGATTTCCCTCTCGAATATGTGAAGGAAGAATACCTCAACGAAACAGAAAAAGAAGAGGCTAGAGTGAAGCAAGGCCGCGATAAATATTTATCGGTGGATGAGCGTATCTCTATCAAGTTAAAACAAGAAAATAAGGCTTTCAAAGTGGAGAAGTATGAACATACTTACCCGCATTGCTGGAGAACAGATAAGCCCGTTTTATATTATCCGCTCGACTCGTGGTTTATTAAAACTACTGCTTGTAAAGAGCGAATGATTGAGTTGAATAAAACCATCAACTGGAAACCTGAAAGTACGGGTACCGGAAGATTTGGTAATTGGCTCGATAATTTAGTGGATTGGAACCTTTCTCGCTCTCGTTATTGGGGAATTCCTCTTCCAATTTGGAGAAGCGAAGATGGTGAAGAGAAGTGCATCGGATCAGTAGAAGAATTGAGATTGGAAATAGAAGCTGCAGTAAAAGCCGGAGTGATGGATGCAGCGAAGATGGAACATATCGATCCTTCGAAACCTGATTTCGATTTACATCGCCCTTATGTGGATCATGTAGTGTTGGTGTCGTCAACAGGGAAACCAATGACACGCGAAACTGATTTGATCGACGTATGGTTCGATAGTGGTGCTATGCCTTATGCGCAGTGGCATTATCCTTTCGAGAATGTAGAGCAATTCAAAGGCGCTTTCCCTGCGGATTTCATCGCTGAAGGCGTTGATCAAACTCGCGGATGGTTCTTTACTTTGCATGCTATCGCTGTAATGTTGTTTGATAGCGTGGCGTTTAAAAATGTTGTTTCGAACGGACTGGTACTCGATAAAAACGGCAATAAAATGTCGAAACGTTTGGGTAATGCAGCTGATCCATTTGAAACACTTGAGACATTTGGTCCCGATGCTACTCGTTGGTATATGATCAGCAATGCTCAGCCATGGGATAACTTGAAATTTAATACCGAAGGTATCGGTGAAGTTCAACGTAAGTTCTTCGGTACTCTTTACAATACTTATAATTTCTTTGCGGTGTATGCGAACATCGACGGATTTACTTTCGCCGAGAAAGAAATTCCGCTTGCTGACCGCACTGAACTTGATCGTTGGGTTATCTCTCTATTGAATTCATTGATCAGAGATGTAGATGCTTGCTACGCAGATTATGAGCCTACCAAAGCTACGCGATTGATTACTGATTTTGTCTCTGAACATTTAAGTAATTGGTACGTGCGCTTAAGTCGCCGCCGATTCTGGAAAGGTGAGTATACAGAAGATAAAATTGCAGCTTACCAAACGCTTTACACTTGTTTGGATGTAATTTCTCGCTTGATGGCTCCTGTGGCTCCGTTCTTTGCTGATCATTTATTTAATGATTTGAATGCAACGTCAGGTCGCGATAAAAACGATAGTGTTCACTTAGCTACATTCCCTGAGAGCGATGCTTCTTCTATCGATAAAGATCTCGAAGAAAGAATGCAGTTGGCGCAAGATATATCTTCAATGGTATTGTCGCTTCGTAAGAAGGTAAATATCAAAGTTCGTCAGCCGTTGCAGAAGATATTAATCCCTGCCAGCGACGAAAAATTCAAAGCTCGTATAGAAGCTATCCGCGACTTAGTGCTAAGTGAGGTGAATGTTGAAGAGATAGAGTTTATGTCGGAGACTGCCGGAATCTTGGTGAAAAAGGTGAAGCCTAACTTCAAAGCTTTAGGTCCGAAGATCGGAGGGTTGATGAAACAACTGACAGCAAAAGTGGCCGAACTGAACCAAGAACAAATTTCGCATTTGGAGATGGAAGGCATCCTTCCGTTAAAATTTGGCGACGTGATGTTCGACTTATTGCTAGCCGATGTGGAAGTAATGAGCGAAGATATTCCGGGATGGCAGGTTGCTAACCAAGGAAGATTAACGGTTGCATTAGACATTACAATCTCTGATGAGCTGAAAGAGAAAGGGTTAGCCCGTGAAGTGATCAACAGAATCCAGAATATCCGTAAGGATAAAGGCTTCGAAATCACCGACCGTATTACGGTAAAAATGGAAGCCCCGGAACAGGTGCGACGTTCAATAGTAAACAATTTCGACTATATTCGCAGCGAAATTTTGGCAACCTCGTTCGATTTGGTTGACAAACTTGATAGTGCTGATGCAATTTCTGTGGAGGTGGATGAGAACCTCAATATTTTAACTGAAGTAAATAAGTACAGCAATGGCCACTAAAAAACCTCTTCCAAAGTCGAAGAAACCAACGGCAAAAAAAGCAGCTAAAAAAGTTGCGGCTAAACCTGCAGCTAAAAAGGTAGTTAAGAAGGCAGCACCTGCTAAAAAAGCACCCGCTAAAAAAGCGCCGGCGAAAAAGGCAGTAGCAAAAAAAGCGCCTGCTAAGAAAGCACCTGCAAAAAAAGCAGCTCCCGTAAAATCTTCGGCTAATAAAGCCGTTGCTAAGAAACCTGCTGCTAAGAAAGTAGTAGTTAAGAAAGCGGCAGTGAAAGCAGCACCTGCGAAAAAAGCAGCACCTGCCAAGAAAGTAGTTGTGAAAAAAGCAGCCCCTGTTAAAAAGGCGGCTCCTGCTCCTAAAGCTCCTGTGAAAGCAGTAGCGGTGAAAAAAGCTGCGCCCGTAAAACCGGCAGCTCCTGCTCCAAAACCGGAGGCGCAAAAACCATTATTTAAAAAACCAGAATATTCAATACCAGTAAAACCAACGATGAGTAACGTGCAGAAGACTTCGAATACACCGAATGATAAAACTCGATACAGTGACGCTGAACTTAAAGAGTTCAAAGAACTGATCGTAAACAAACTTACAGATGCTCGCGCTGAGTTAATTAATTTACAAGCGCAAATCGTAAATGCTAACGAAAATGGAACTGATGATACAGGCGCTTCTTTTAAAATGCTTGAAGATGGTTCTGATACTTTAGCGAAAGAAGAAGCAGCAAATCTTGCTGCTCGTCAGAAGAAATTTATTGAACAACTTGAAGCTGCTTTAGTTCGTATCGAAAATAAAACATACGGAATTTGTCGCGTAACAGGTAAGCTGATCCAAAAAGAACGCTTACGTGCGGTGCCTCATACTACTCAAAGTATGGAAGCCAAACTTCAACAATACAAAGACTAATAATTCTTTATTGAGAAAGGTAACCTGCAAGTTCTGATTTGAAAATTGCAGGTTGCTTTTTTATATTCTAGTCCATTTCTTAACCTATCCATTTCAATTGAAACGTCCACTGCTGTTAATATTCCTGATTTTATTAATTGATCAGGCAGTAAAATTCTGGGTAAAGACTCATATGTACCTCGGTCAGGAATTCCGTTTCGCCGACTGGGCTATCATTCATTTTACCGAGAATAACGGAATGGCTTTCGGAATGGAATTCGGAGGAGCCTATGGAAAACTAGCGCTAAGTATTTTCAGAATTTTCTTTGTTGCGGGAATCTTTTGGTACCTCACTCAGCTGGTAAAAGAAAAAGCGAATTCGTTTTATATTACTTGTATCGCAATGGTTATCGCCGGTGCTGCAGGGAATATTATTGATAGTACTTTCTATGGTGTTTGGTTTAGTGGAAGCGACTTCCAATTAGCATCATTCTTGCCTGCTAATGGAGGCTATTCTTCTTTGCTGCATGGAAAAGTGGTAGATATGTTTTACTTCCCCGTATTACAAGGACAATATCCTGAGTGGTTCCCATTATGGGGTGGCGATGAATTCTTGTTTTTTCGTCCCGTGTTTAACGTGGCGGATGCTAGTATCTCAATGGGTGTGATATTAATGATCGTGTTTCAAAAGCGAGTTTTCGGACATACCCACGATCATAAAGAAGAAGAAGTTATTACTTCTGAAATCACTCCGTCAGAAGAGAATCCCAACGCATAATTATTTTATTCGATTTTAAGAGAATAGTACTATTCACCGCGTCTACACGGGTAAGAAATTATACTTGTAAATCTATACTAGTAAAGTAGCGATTTTCTCTTTCACTTCTTCAATCGTGATGCGTTTGATACATGGATTGTCGGGATGTACGCATTTGATTTGGTGACAAGGATTGCAAGGCAATAAATGATGTAAATAACCCGAATTTTCAGTGATAGGGAAGAAAGTATCCGATTGTCCCGGACCAAATAATCCTAATGAAGGAACACCGCTTAAAGTAGCTATATGCAATGGAGAACTGTCGTTGCCGATAAAGAAAGTTGCTTTACGCGATAATGCTGCGAATGCCCCTAAGTTTAAGACTCCTGCTACGGAGTAAGTAGGGAAAGCGATTTGTTTTTGAATCGAAGTGATTCCTTCGACTTCTGTTTTATCTCCGCAGAAAACGATATCTAATCCGTATTCATTTTTCAATAAAGCTGCTGTTGCTGCAAATCGCTCTCCCGGCCACTGACGAAGTTCTCGTTTTACTTGCGTATGCATGATGGCAAAACGCTTTAATCCGTTGTCTGAAATGAATTTCTCTGCAGCTGCAATTTCATCTTGAGAAGAAGTGATAACGGGAAGAGGCATCTTCATATCAGGATTCCTCAACAAGGGCTGAATGATCTCGAAATTGGTAACGGCTTCGTGAGGTTGACCTTTTGCCAATTTATTTTTTAATCGCACCGAACCACGTTCCAAACGAACTTTTGAAGGATGAAACAAAGAATATAAAACACCGGTCCAGCGTCCTCGTAAGTCCACCGTAAGGTCGAATTTGCCCTTCAGCTGCTTAACATCGGTAACAATTAAGTTAATATTTGGGTCGTTTTTGATGATGCCTGAAGCTGCAGGTTTACATAAAACCGTAATTTTTGCTAAAGGATATCGTTCACGTAACAGCTTGAATATGTGGAGGGAATAACACATATCGCCGATTTCATCCTGTCGGATACAAAGGATATTCGAAAAATCCATTGTCCGCAAATCCTTCCCCCTGTTAATCATTTTTGATAACAGAATGGAAGAAATATTAACGATTTTGTCGGGTAACCCGGGATGAAACATAAGGCCGCGAAGTTACAAATATGCTATGAAACCCCCATGAAAGTGCTATCCTGCGATAAATCAGGCACTAATAAGAATCATAATTCAATACTTTTCAATATGGAAGAAAATAAAACGTATATTTGCAGTGAGAATACTAAGATCGAGAGGGGACCCACAGTCCCCTCTTTGCTTAAAAATATGATTGATAAGGCTAAAATACAAGAGTTAGTGCAGGAGCATATCGCGGGAACGGATCAGTTTCTGGTCGATATTAAACTGTCTGTCAATAGATTAGGTGTTTCAATAGATAAGCCCACGGGAATTACCTTGGAAGAGTGTACTTCTTTAAGTCGCTTTATTATCGATCAGTTGGAGCCTTCCGGTTTCCTCGAAACACATGAAGTAGAAGTGGGAAGTCCGGGTATGGACAGTCCGTTAATGGTGCCGCAGCAGTATTTGCGTCGCTTGGGAAGAGAGCTTAAGGTGGTTACTACCGAAGGCCGTGAGATCAAAGGAATTCTTGAAAGCGCCGATGGCAACGGCATTCAGCTGAAAGAAACTACTTCCAGAAAAGAAAACAAAAAGAAAATAATCAGCGAAGTTACCCACCAATTAACCTTTGGTGAGATTCGCGAAGCAAAACTTGTAATTAACTTCAAATTTAAATAGAGTAGAAATGGACCATCACGTATTGATAGAATCCTTCTCGGAGTTTAAAGAGGTAAAAAACATTGACCGCGCAACAATGATGAGCATCTTAGAAGATGTGATTCGTGGTATGTTACGCAAGCGCTATGGTACTGCCGATAACTTCGACGTGATTATCAACATTGACAAGGGTGACCTTGAATTATACCGTAATCGTGTTATCGTTGAAGACGGTATGGTGGAAGATCCTGTGACGCAGATCGCGTACTCGGAAGCCATTAAAATTGAACCTGACTTCGAAGTAGGCGAGGATTTAACTGAGTCTGTTAAACTTGAAGATTTCGGTCGTCGTTCAGTATTGGCATTACGCCAAAATCTGGTATCACGCATCAGTGAATTAGAGAAAGACGGTATCTATCGTAAATACAAAGATCGTGTAGGCGAAATTCTTACCGGTGAAGTGTATCAAATCTGGAAGAAGGAAATCCTTGTTCTCGATGACGAAGGAAATGAATTAGTACTTCCTAAAAACGAAACTATTCCTGCTGATTTCTTCAAGAAAGGAGATGCCGTTCGTTCGGTAATCCAACGTGTTGAAATGGTAAATAGTAATCCTAAAATTATCTTATCACGTACTTCTCCTGTATTCCTTGAGCGTTTATTCGAGCAAGAAGTTCCCGAAGTATTCGATGGTTTAATTACGATCAAAAATATTGTTCGTGAACCGGGTGAGCGTGCTAAGGTTGCTGTTGAGTCTTACGACGATCGTATCGATCCTGTAGGAGCTTGCGTTGGGATGAAAGGTTCTCGTATCCACGGTATCGTTCGTGAGTTACGTAACGAGAATATCGACGTTATCAATTACACCAACAATATCCAATTATATATTACTCGTGCCTTGAGCCCGGCGAAAATCACTTCTATTAAACTCGACGACGAAAACCGTCGCGCAGCAGTTTACATGAAGCCTGATCAAGTGTCGTTGGCAATCGGTAAGGGTGGACATAATATCAAATTAGCAGGACGTTTATCGGGCTACGAAATCGATGTTTATCGCGATAGCGAAGACGAAGAGGAAGATGTTGATTTGGAAGAATTCAGCGATGAAATCGATTCATGGATCATCGATGAGTTGAAAGCAATAGGTTGCGATACTGCGAAGAGCGTATTAGCAATTCCTGTTGAAGAATTAGTAAGCCGTACCGACCTTGAAGAAGAAACAATTCGTGAGGTAGTGCGCATCTTGAGCTCAGAGTTTGAATAATAGCTAAACGCTATATATTGAATATTAATACCCATCGTTCCGGAAAGATGTAAAAGATACGGACAACCCCGAACGACTGTAATTCCATAGTCGATCTAAATTAAAGAACTGAACAGAACACGAATGGCAGAAGACAAAGCGATACGCCTGAGTAAGGTAGCCAAAGAGTTCAACGTGGGACTTACTCACGTGGTAGAATTCCTCGAATCGAAAGGTGTGAAGGTTGACAGCAACCCGAACGCTAAGGTTTCGCAGGAAATCTATTCCCTTTTACAAGATAAATATCAACCGGATCGTCTGGCGAAACTAGATGCTCAAGAAGTAACCCGTGAGAAATTGAAGCGCGATAATATCGTGATTGAAGCTAAGCCGGGTCAGGGGGAAGTTAAGAAGGTGGACGCCGATCAGGATAATGATGATTCGCTGAAGAAAAGTCTCGATGAGATTAAGATGTCAGCATCAGCTCCTGTGGAGAAGAAACCGGCTGCAAAAGCTAAAAAAGTAGAAGAGAAACCGGAAGAGCCTGAAGTTATCAAGGCTAAGGCCGGTGTTGAATCTCCGAAGATTCTCGGAAAAATAGATCTTGACGCAGGTAAGAAGAAAGGTAAAAAGAAGGAGGAAACTCCTGCTGTTGAGCCTGCTGCTCCTGTGGCAGAAACTCCGGTAGCTGCTGCTCCTTCGGCACCTGCCGTTGAGGAAGTCCCTGCTCCTAAAAAGCCTGTAGCGAAAGCGAAGAAGGCTGAAGACGAAGCTCCAAAGGCTGCGCCTGTTGAGCCGGTAGCAGAAAAACCTGCTGCTCCTAAAGCTAAACCGGAAGAGCCGAAAGCTAAGCCTGCCGAGCCTGTTGCCGAAAAACCGGCACCTGCTGCTCCTAAAGCTGAAGAGAAGAAAGCTCCTGTGGTTGAGAAACCTGCCGCTCCTGTGGCTGAGAAGCCTAAGAGTGATGATGTTCCTCCTCCAACACCGCCGCCTGCCGATGCAGCACCGTCAGGTCCTGAACATATCGGTATCCGCGTAGATAAATTAAGCGGTCCGAATATAATCGGTAAAATTCAATTACCTGTCGATCCTCCTAAGAAAAAGCCTGTCGCTTCTTCTTCTGATTTTGAAGGCGGTCAGCGTAAACGTAAACGTAAAGATAAGCCGGGTGGAAATCCACAAGGCGGAAATAACCAAGGTGGTCAAAACCGTGGTCCTGGTCAAGGTCAGGGTCAAGGCGGACAAAATCGTGGTCCTGGACAAGGTGGTCAAAACCGTGGTCCTGGTCAAGGTGGTCCTAACCGTGGTCCGGGAGGCCCTAATCGCGGTCCGGGACAAGGTGGTCCTAACCGTGGTCCGGGAGGTCCTAATCGTGGTCCGGGAGGACCGGGAGGCAATCGCCGTCCGGGAGGCCCTAACCAAGGTCCTAAAGTAGAACCTACTGAAAAGGAAATTCAAGATCAAATCAAAGCAACTCTCGCTCGTCTGAGCGGAACAGGTAAGTCGAAGGCTTCTAAGTTCCGTAAAGAGAAACGTGATCTTCACGCGAAGCGCCAGGAGCAAATGGATGATCAATCGGCAGAGAAAATCATTAAGGTAACAGAATTCGTTTCGGCGAATGAGTTAGCGAAAATGATGAACGTGCAGGTGAATCAGATCATCGCTACTTGTATGAGTTTAGGATTGTTCGTTTCGATCAATCAACGTCTCGATGCTGAAACTATTTCGGTAGTAGCAGAAGAGTTCGGTTATACAGTTGAATTCGTATCGGCCGACGTGCAAGAGGCAATCTCTGATGATGTTGACGATCCGAATGATTTAACATCTCGTGCACCGATCGTTACCGTAATGGGTCACGTCGATCATGGTAAAACATCGTTACTCGATTATATCCGTAAAGCAAACGTTATCGCCGGTGAAGCCGGAGGTATCACGCAGCATATCGGAGCTTATGAAGTGAAGTTAGAAGACGGAAGAAAAATTACCTTCCTCGATACTCCGGGTCACGAGGCGTTTACCGCGATGCGTGCACGTGGAGCGAAAGTGACTGACGTTGCCATCATCGTAGTATCTGCTGATGATAGCGTGATGCCGCAAACACGTGAAGCAATTAATCACGCGCAAGCAGCAGGAGTACCTATCGTTTTTGCAATTAATAAAATTGATAAACCTGATGCGAACCCTGAGAAAATTAAGGAGCAACTTGCTGCTATGAATTTACTCGTGGAAGATTGGGGTGGTAAATATCAGAGTCAGGATATTTCAGCGAAGAAAGGATTGAACGTAGATAAATTATTAGATCGCGTTTTATTAGAAGCTGAATTACTAGACTTAAAAGCGAATCCGGAACGCCTTGCAAAAGGTACCGTAATTGAATCGTCACTCGATAAAGGTCGTGGTTATGTAACAACGATCCTTGTTCAAAACGGAACATTGAAAATTGGTGATGTAGTTCTTGCAGGATGTTATAGCGGTCGTGTAAAAGCGATGTTTAACGAGCGCGGAGCACGTATCACTGAAGCTGGTCCTTCGGCACCGGCAATGATTCTCGGTATGAGTGGTGCACCTCAAGCAGGTGATCAATTCAACGTGATGGAAGATGAACGTGAAGCACGTGAAATCGCTAACAAACGTTTACAATTACAACGTGAACAAGGAATACGTACCCATAAACATATTACGTTAGATGAAATCGGTCGTCGTTTGGCTGTCGGTAACTTCAAAGAGTTGAACGTAATTGTGAAAGGTGACGTGGATGGTTCAGTTGAGGCATTGGCAGATTCATTGTTGAAGTTGTCGAACCAAGAAATTCAGGTGAATGTAATTATGAAAGGAGTAGGTCAAATTTCCGAATCGGATGTGAACCTTGCTTCTGCATCAAATGCAATCATTATCGGATTCCAGGTGCGTCCTTCGGTAAGTGCGCGTAAGCTAGCTGAAAACGAACAAATCGATATCCGACTTTACTCTATCATCTACGATGCAATCAACGAAGTGAAAGCAGCGATGGAAGGTATGTTGGCTCCTGAATTCGAAGAGAAAATTATCTGTAATGTTCAAGTGCGTGAGGTGTTCAAAATACCGAAAGTGGGAACAATTGCAGGTTGTATGGTACTCGAAGGAAAAATCAGTCGTAATACGAAAATCCGCGTAATTCGCGACGGTATCGTAGTACATAGCGGCGAATTGGCTTCCTTGAAACGATTCAAAGATGATGCGAAAGATGTACAAGCAGGAATGGAATGCGGATTGAACATCAATAACTTCAACGATATTCGCGAAGGCGACGTGGTTGAAGGATATGAAAACGTGGCGGTAAAACGTACATTGGCGTAATAACAATAATATAATAGTAAAATCCCGGTTCGAAAGGATCGGGATTTTTTTATTGTAATTTCTAAACGAAACTCGTTTTATTGTATTTAATCTTGGTAATTTCCGTTGTTCCATAAAGAATCGTTTTCTATCTTTATTTCCCAATTCCTTATACCCTATCATGAAGAAAATTATATTCGGTTTAACACTGTTGTTTATTGCATTTAGCAATAAAGCATCCGCCTCGAACGGAGATACAGTGGTAGTGCAAACTTTTACTTTCGGCTCTCCGCAAGATGCTTGGTTTGTATTTCCATCAGATACTGTAAGCTTCGAAAAAATTCAGATGTTATATACGCTGAAGTGTAACCCGAATCAATTCCCGAATTGTGGGGAGTGGGATTACTTAACAAATACATACATCTATAAAAACACAGGACTTATTGATAGTACTTTGCACTCACAGAATTTGTATTCGTTTAATGGGGCTGATATCCCATCATATCAATACATTACTCATCCTGCATATAATTATATTCGTTATTGGGATCATTTCTTAGTACATACTGCAACAACGTCACTTTCTACTTATCAAGTGGGGAATGCAAACACAACGGCGACTCATCCTTTCGGGACTTCATCAACAGTTTCAAAATCTCAATACTTATGGCGTGCCTCGGAACTAACAGCTGCGGGTATGAGTGCTGGCGATATTTCCGGATTGCGTTTCTATCTGCAAAATACAGGAGCCGATATGCATAAATTGGCAATTAGAATGAAACTAGTAACAGTAGATACCTTAACTGCAGCTACAACAACTTCTGTAGGATTCACTACGGTGTATACAAAAAATACATCTTTCACTTCTACAGGTTCGGGTTGGAATTCAATTCAGTTAACTACACCTTTTAATTGGGATGGCACTTCAAATATTATTATCGAAATAACTTTTGATAATGCGGTTGCAGGTGCAGATAATGTTATTCAATCTACCTCTACTTCTTTTAAATCAGGAGTTACTTCAGCCTCAAACGATCGTGTAGCAGCATTTCATTATAATTCTTTTATTGATGTACCTGTTAATTCGGAGATTGCAGCCATTGATTCATTTGTAACAGTTTGTTTTTGGGCATATGGAGATCCTTTCTATCAACCAATGGATGGTACTGTGTTTGAAGCAATCGACTCAGCAGGAAATCGAATTTTGAATTCTCATTGCCCATGGTCTGACAGTAAAATTTATTGGGATGCGGGAGCAATAGGTTCTTCTTATGATCGTATTTCAAAGCTAGCTAACGCTGCTCAGATAAAAGGTCAATGGAATTATTGGACATTCACAAAAAATTGTGTTACCGGTTCAATGAAAATTTATATTAATGGAACTACTTTCTATTCATTTACCGGAAAGAAAAATATCATGAGTGGTATTGCGAAATTCAGAATTGGTAGAGGTAATTGGAATGGATCTCTGTCTTATGATGGAAGAATGGATGAGTTTGCTGTGTTTAATGTTGATTTGCCAATAGCAGCAGTTCAGAATAATATGAAGAATAAAATAGATCCTTCAAATCCATATTATAATAATGTAGTTGCATACTATAACTTTAATGATGGCAATTTCTTAACAGCGGCAGATGGATCTCCTTCTGTGCATCAGCCTGCAACATTTGAAATGGGTGCAGATAATCCGATGAAGCCTTCTTCTGAAGTGAATTTCGGGTTTGCTGAAACTAATTTGCGCCCTAATGTGATTTTCGAAAAAGGAGTGTACACTTCTCATTTAGATTCTTCATTGGTTGTCGATTCTGTAATGATTCCTCCAGTGCAAGTGGTTACCTATGATACCTTAAGCCAAGTAGGAACTCCTATTGATACTATGATCGTTTGGCCATTGTATTATACTGATTACATTTTTGATAGTCAAGGGCAAGCAACAGATTCAACATTGTCTACTCCTGATGGTACATTTACACAAGCAGTGCATCATTATTATACTTATTTCCCTCAAGTTATACGCTACGAGATGGCTCGCTATATAACTCCTTATGGTAATGGTCTTTCTTTAGGTGATGGTTGGACATGGACTTTCGATGTTAGTGACTATAGAACTTTACTTGCCGATAGTGTTCATATCTCTGCAGGAAATTGGCAAGAATTGTTGGATTTGAAATTTGTAATGATCAAAGGAACTCCCCCTCGTAATATTATAAATATTCAGAATTTGTGGAATGGCAATTTTGATTACGGTGTTCCTTCTGATCCAATTGACAACCATTTACAAGCACTAACGGTAAGCATACCCGCAAATGCTGCCATGGCACGTTGGAAGTCGCGTGTAACAGGCCATGGAATGGATACTCCTTCAAACTGTGCTGAATTTTGCCCTAAATCACATTATTATAAAGTGAATGGAGTGAATCGTTATACAAAACAAGTATGGAGAGATAATTGTGATTACAATCCATTATATCCTCAAGGTGGAACGTGGGTGTACGATCGTTCTAATTGGTGTCCGGGAGCAGAAGTTTGGACATACGATTGGGAAATCAGTAACTGGGTAACTCCTGGAACAAGCTTTTCCCTAGATCACGATGTGCAAGCATACAATCATACTACAGGATGGGATTACTATCAAATCGAAGATCAATTAGTGAGCTATGGTCCTGCTAATTTCACTAACGATGCTGCAATTGAAGATATAATAGCACCTTCTAGTAATCAAATGTGGTCGAGAAGAAATGCAGTGTGTGGTACCCCAATTATCGTAATTAAAAACACCGGTGCTAACACAATGACATCGGCAACTATCACTTATGGATTAACAGGAGGAACACCTACAACTTATACATGGACCGGAAGTCTTGCATTCATGCAATCATCCACAATAACATTGCCGAATTTCAATTGGATAGGCGGCGCTACTCAGTTCTATGCTTATATCAGTAATCCGAATGGAGCAACAGATCAATATGCTTACAACGACACAATGAAGTCGGTTTATAGTTATCCTTCAGTGATGCCTACATCATTCGTTATCGAACTGCAAACAAATAATGCGCCATCTGAAAATAGCTATACTTTAAAGGACGGATCAGGAAATATTATTTTATCTAAAAGTGGATTGAGCGCAAATACAATCTATCGCGATACTGTTGTGCTAACCGATGGCTGTTATAAATTTGAATTATTAGACTCAGGAGAAGATGGATTATCATGGTGGGCAAATACTGCTCAAGGTGCAGGTTTAATTCGATTTAAAACAACTACAGGAACACCAATTTATAATTGGAATTCAGATTTCGGAGGACAAGTTTATAAGCAATTTATTGTTGGATTAACGACGGTTGGTTTGCAAGATTATATCCTCACCGATAAAAACGAATTAAATGTATTCCCGAATCCGACAGAAGGTTTGGTAAATATTGATTTCAATCTTAAATCAAGAGCTGATGCAGAAATTGAAATTTTTGATATGGTTGGAGAGAGAATTTATAACAACAACTCTTCAATGACGACTGCAGGTTCATTACAAATTGACTTGTCGAAATTCAGTGCCGGAATGTATGTTGTGACATTGACTTCAGGAACTGAAAAAATAACGAAGAAATTGGTCATTAAGAAGTAACGAATAATCAAACTATAATTAGCCCGAAATCTCTGAAAATGAGGTTTCGGGCTTTTTTTTAGACCAAAACCCATGATTACTCGACCAATCGCATAGGAAGAAAGGCGGTTTTCTATTTACTTTGCAGTCATATTTATAAATACCATGAAGAAAAGAATACTTGGACTCGTACTCGGGTTCCTTATCATTTTCGGTCAGTTGCGCGCCGATGAAGGTATGTGGCCTTTAATCCTGATTCAAAAATTACAGGATAACATGCAAGCTCGCGGATTAAAACTAACCGCTGAAGACATCTACAGCATCAACAAAGAATGCGCTAAAGATGCTGTTGTTCGTTTGATGACAAAGCAAAACCGTATGTTCTGTACAGGTGAGATCATCAGTGAGCAAGGTTTGTTCTTAACGAACCACCACTGTGGATACGGTTCTATTCAAGAGCTAAGTACTAATGAAGACAATATTCTTGCTAACGGATTCTGGGCTAAAAATCAAAGCGAAGAACGTAAAGCAAACTTTAACATCGGTTTATTATCGCGTGTTGAAGATATTACTGATCGTGTTTTAGATAGCATCAACATTACCGATGAAGAAGCAGTACGATCAAAAGCACTTGCTGACCGTTTAACAAAATTGACTTCAAAATTAAAAGACGAATTGGGTGCTGATAAAGACAACTACGTGGTAGATATCGTTCCTTTCTTTTCAGGAAATCGTTATTTAGCGATGTACTACATGGTATATCGTGATATCCGCTTAGTAGGAACTCCTCCTGAAAATATCGGAAAGTTCGGTGGAGAAACTGATAACTGGATGTGGCCTCGTCACACTTGCGATTTCAGCATGTTCCGCATTTATGCGAATGGAGATAACAAACCTGCTGAGTTTAATGCAAGCAACAAGCCATACAAACCGGGTCACTATTTCCCTATCAACCTTCAAGGTAAAAAACCTGAGGACTTTGCAATGATCATGGGATATCCCGGAAGAACTCAACGTTATACTTACAGCGAAGGAATTAAATACTATACAACAAAAGAACGCCCAATGCGTGTGAAAGTTCGTCGCGATATCCTAGATATCTACGAAGAATTTATGCATACTGATCCGAAAATCAAATTGATGTATGCCGATAAATTCGCAGGCTTAAGTAACTATTGGAAAAAATATATGGGTGAGTCAACTTCATTGACTAAACTTCATATCTACGAGCGCCGTAAAGCAGAAGAAGATCGCTTTGCGCAATGGATTAAAGACAATAATAAATCAGCGAAGTATGGTGAAGTGTTCGACTTATATAACAAGTCTTATAGCCAATTAAATACTTATGGTTTGTATAGCACATATTTACAAGATGGAGTAAGTAATTCTCAACCGATGGTGTTCGCTATGGGACTTTCGAAAATGGAAGCATTATTGAAAGATAAAACTAAAGCTGAAGATGCTAAGAAAATGGCAGAAGAGTTATCGAAAGATCTTGATGAGCAATACAAAGAATATTTCGATCCTATCGAAGTTAAAGTTCTTGCTTCTGTGTTAATGCACATTACTGAAGATTTAGATCATGCAAATCTTCCTCAGCAATTAATTGATCTTTCTGATAAGTACAAGAAAGATTATACGAAGATGGCGACTGTATTATATGAAAAGTCGTTCTTAACTTCGAAAGAGAAAATGGCTAAATTCTTAGCTAAGCCTTCTTATAAAGCAATGCAAAAGGATATGATTTATGTGATTACAAGTAATTACGTAAATAAAATCTCTGTTGATCTTAAACCAATTTACACAGACATCAACTTCAAGTTAGGTCGCGCTAATCGTTTGTTCCAATCAGGTATGCTTGAAATGGATCCTAACAAACTTTATTCTCCTGATGCTAACGGAACTATGCGTTTAACTTACGGACGTATCCTTCCTTATGATGGAAAAGATGCAGAACACTTCCGTGAATTTACTACAGCTAAAGGTATCCTTGAAAAATATACCCCAGGTGATATCGAATTCGATGCTCCTAAAAAGTTAATCGATATGATGAAAGCAAAAGACTTCGGTCGCTATGCGGATAAGGATGGTGATTTGCATGCTTGCTTCTTAACTGATAACGATATTACAGGTGGTAACTCAGGATCTCCTGTGTTGAATGCAAAAGGTGAATTAATCGGAACAGCATTCGATGGTAACTGGGAAGCTATTGCCAGCGACTTCGCATTCGAACCTGAATTGCAAAGAACTATTTGCGTTGATATACGCTATACTTTATTTATCGTAGATAAATTCGGTGGAGCAGGAAATCTCTTAAAAGAAATGAAGATTATTGAATAATTGATATTTCAAACTGAAAAAGGGAGTCGTTGTTTATCAGCGACTCCCTTTTTTATTTTAATTGTGCAAGAAATTTTTCGGCGGTAATTTTAATCTTCTCAATTTTCTGGTCACTCATTTTGTTGACTTGCATTACCATCATACTCATTCGTGGATTTTTCGCAAACAGTTCCCGGTGTTTAATGATGAAATTCCAGTATAATGCATCCCAAATCTCACACCATGGATCTTTTTTGTAATTGCTCATTTTTAAAAGGTAATTCGAACCCGATATGTATGGCTTCGTACTCATCAATCCTCCGTCGGCATACTGACTCATGCCATAGACATTCGGCACCATTACCCAATCGTATGAGTCGATAAACATTTCCATAAACCATTGGTAGATATCATCGGGATCAATTTCGCACAGCAGCATAAAATTCCCAAGTACCATTAATCGTTCAATATGATGTACATATCCTGTAGCCAACGCTTTTTTTATTGCATCATCAATAGGTGCAATGCCGGTCGTTCCGTTGTAAAACGAAGATGGAAGTTTTCTATGATGATTTAAAAAATTGTGTTTTCGCTGGTAAGTCCCTTTGTCACTATAAACAACACGGATGAATTCTCTCCATCCGATAATTTGACGAATAAATCCTTCTAATGAGTTTAATGGTATGTTATTCTTATTAGCATATTCGATCGTTCGATCAACTACATCGGTTGGGTCAAGTAAGCCAATGTTTAACAATGGCGAAATGATACTATGAAAAAGAAAAGTTTCTGAATTTACAATTGCATCTTGGTATGTTCCATAATTATCAAAACGCTCACTTAAGAAATTGTCGAGTTGCAAAAGAGCTTCGTCGTGAGTAATTGGATAATAGAAAGGAAATGATTTGCCGGGATTTTTAGAAAAGGTCTCTTCAATGTAATCAATAGCTTCTTTCGTATATTCATTAACGTTAGGGATATTATATTCGGGTATTACTGTCCCTTTAGGAATCTTATTTCTGTTTTCTGTATCAAATGTCCATTTACCACCTTCAGGTTTATTGTCGCTGATGAGGATCTTCAATTCTTTGCGCTGATGGATGTAGTAATCATTCATGAAGTAACGCTTTCGTTCCGAGAAAAATGCTTCGTTAGATTTATTCGAAGTGAGAAAGTTCGGACTCTCATCAACGACTAGTTTTAGCTTATTTCTTGTTGCATAACGCTTTAATCTTCGAATAAGAAGGTAATCAACAGGGTCAGTGTAGTAAACTGTTTGAATTCCTGATTTTTTAAAATGCTGAAAAAGCGATTCTGTTGATGCCAATGAATTCATACTATCGATATAATTCACTTCAAATCCCTGATTAATTAATCCATCGGCATAATGCTTTAATGTTGCTCTATGAAATACGAGCTTCTGTTTATGAAATGCATATTGCCTAAAGAATAGAGGATCTTCTATAATAAAAACCGATCTTTTCTTTTGAAGAGAAGGATGGTCTTTAAATAGTTGATGAGGATAAATTAAGCTAACCGAATGCATAGTTTGTTAAAAACAAATACAACTCAATATTGTTTACCCTAAAAATGGAATCATGGAAAAATTGATAGATAAAGTCGTTTTAATTGTCGGGGCTACGGGCGGAATTGGAGCAGCTGCCGCTAAACAATTGCACAGATCGGGAGCAAGAGTTTATATCACATCTCGTTCTGCTGAAAAGTTGAATAACTTAACGAATGATTTGGGATTACCCGAGGAACGAAGTTTCATTCTCGATTTCGACAAAGAAGTAACGATCTCTTCGGCAGTAGAAACCATATTGGCCAAAGAATCGAAAATTGATATTCTGATAAATGCTGCCGGTGTGGGAATCATCAAAAACTTCGAGCAACTAACGGTGGAGGATATGAGAAAATCGATGCAAGTGAATTTGTTTGGACCATTTGCACTCTTACAAGCTATTTTGCCTTCGATGAAAGAGCAGAAAAAAGGATTGATCATAAATATCCCAGGAGTATTAGGTAGAACACCAATGGCCGGAGCGACAGCTTATTCAGCATCGAAATTCGGACTCAACGGAATGATGAAATCACTTCGTGAAGAATTAAAGCGAACTGAAATCAGAATTACGCAATTGTATTTAGGTGGTGTGGATTCTCCATTTTGGGATACTATAGATCTGAGAGTACAGCGCGATAAAATGATAATTGCAGAAGAAGCAGGCAAAGCAATTTGGTTTTTATGTCAGCAGCCGTCAAATGCAGTAGTTTCTGAAATGGTTATCCAGCCGTTTAATCATCAAGCTATTTAAATGAAATTGCAAATCAAACTCTCGGAAGAAGCAATAAACCGAATTATTGAAATGGCATGGGAAGATCGCACTCCATTTGACGCCATTAAAAATCAATTTGGTTTAGACGAATCAGCTGTTATTAAACTAATGCGTCGAAACATCAGTGAACATGCTTTTAAGCGATGGAGACGAAGAGTAGGAGGTAGGGCAACCAAACACGTCATGAAAAGAATTGATGATGTTACAAGGTTCAAATGCAGCCAACAGCGAGCTATAACATCCAACAAAATATCCAAGCGGCAGTAAATCTTCATTTTAATCTGTTTTCTTTGAGGTAAATATTCATCGAAAATGGAAAGCTATTTTGAAATCGTACTAAGAACGATCAGTGTTTACCTATTTATCATACTCGCCATTCGTTTATTTGGCAAAACAGAATTAGCACAGCTATCGGTCACCGACCTCGTTTTTATATTATTGATCAGCAATTCGGTTCAAAATGCGATGGTTGGACCCGATACATCATTAGCCGGAGGGTTAACTGCAGCCGCAGGTTTGTTCGTACTCAATTTTATTATCAAACGCATTACGTATAATAGTAAGTCGATTAGCAAGTTTTTGCAAGGAGAGCCTATTATGTTGGTTCACGACGGCGTTATACTAAAGAATCACTTAGAAAAAGTGCGTTTAACCGAAGAAGAACTCTTAGCTGCAATGCGTGAACATGGGGTAAATAGCATCAGCAAGGTTAACCTGGCGGTTTTGGAAGCAGATGGGAATATCAGCATCCTGTCCGACAACTACCAACAACGAAGTAGCCGCAAACGCAGGCCCCATAAAATTGTTCGAAAGGAATAACGGATTAGTGATCTTGATCGGAGCTCGGCAATTTAACCTCATCCGGAACAATAAAAGCGGTCGTGTAATGATCTTCGAGCTTTTTTAGGAACCCCGAAGCTTCGATTCTGGTTTTGAAATCTCCGACGCGAATTTTGAAATATGGCTGCTGGTAGATCAAATATGAAGAGATTTCAGGAAAATTTTTGGTGAAATCGGCGCGGATTTCGGTTGCTTTTGCCCTTTCCGACCCAAAATAAATCTGAATTCTGAACCCAGTCATGCTCATTTTGGTAGCATTTGCCTTTTTATGACGTTCTACTAATTCACGCGCTAAGCTGTCGGTTTTAGCGTCCGAATTAGATGATTGAGCCCATGATTTTGAAGAAAAGAGGCTAATAATCAGGCAAGTAATTAATATGGCAGAGGTGTTCTTCATGGGTCAAAAATACAAATAAACCTGACTTTATGGCTGTTTAACTTTTGACCTCCTTTTTTAGAATCTTTATAAACAACTTAGATTGAATTTAAATTTTCAATTTATTGTGATTTTTTTTCTCCTATGAATTGACTTTTGTTATAAATTTGGCGGCTGGAAAAATGGGCTTTATTGTCAACATTTGGTAAAAAAAGCCTCCTAATCTTAAACAATTTAATCGACTACATATGTCTCGTTACGTATCCAGGTATTTGACAATCACGCTGTTAGCAGTCTTCCTGAGCGTAATTTCTCAATTCCAAGCGAAAGCGCAGGCCAACGGAGAGTCTATCTTCAAAGCCAACTGTACTTCATGCCACGTAGTGGGTGAAAATAAAGTTGTAGGGCCGGGATTGAAAAATGTGCATCAAAGAAGAAGTGAAGAATGGTTGCTGAAATGGATTAAAAATTCATCAGCCCTAATTAAATCAGGTGATGCTGATGCAGTTAAGCTGTTCGAAGAGAACAACAAAATTGCCATGCCTGCATTTAATCTCAAAGACGATGAGATTAAGGCACTTATTGCTTACATCAAAACGGAAAGCGAAAAAGCTCCTGCTGCCGCTGCTCCTGGTGCTGCTGGCGGTACTGCCGGTGCAACAGCTGAGGAAGAGGACAATAGCCCAATCGTTCTTTTGTTGGTGACAGCTTTATTAGTGGCCTTATACTTTGTCTTGAATAGAGCAAAGAAGAGCCTCGAAAAAGTTATCCGTCAACGTGAAGGATTACCTGAGCCTGCTGTTTACAGAGGAAAAGCTTGGATTCGTGAGCACAAGAAACTTGTAGCCGTGATCCTTATATTAGGCTTAGTTTTCGGTAGCGTGAAAGGCTGGTATGCTTTAAAAGAAATCGGAGTTTCTCAAGGTTACGAGCCTGATCAACCGATTAAGTTCTCGCATGCTTTGCACGTAGGACAAAATAAAATTGACTGTCGATATTGCCATTCAGGTGCTGAAAAGTCGAAGAATGCAAGTATCCCTTCTCCATCACTTTGTATGAACTGCCATAAGTATGTTCAACAAGGACCTAAGTATGGTACTGAAGAAATCGCTAAGATTTACAAGGCTGTAGGTTGGGATAAAGACAAACAACAATATACAGGAAAAACAGAACCAATTCAATGGGTTAGAATTCACAACCTTCCTGATTTGGCATACTTTAATCACGCTCAACACGTGAAAGTTGGACAAGTTGCTTGTCAAACTTGTCATGGAGAAGTTGAGAAGATGGAAGTGATGAAACAAGCGTCTCCATTAACAATGGGATGGTGTATCAACTGTCACCGTGAAACTGAAGTGAAAATGGAAGGTAACGGATATTATACTGAACTTCATGAGAAATTGAAGAAACAGTATGGTCCTGATGCCAAACTTACGGTAGATAAAATCGGCGGACTTGAGTGTGCGCGTTGTCACTACTAATAATTTATAATTAAGAATACTTTACCACAGATAATCCTCCCATCACTGATATGGAAAAACGATATTGGAAAGGTGTAGAAGAACTCAATAACACTCCTGAGTTTGTTCGCCTGCGCGACAATGAGTTTTTTGAGCACTTACCCGTTGATGAAGTCCTTAATAGAAAGGCTGCATCAGATTCGTCAACTACCCGCAGGGACTTCCTTAAATTTTTAGGATTCAGCGTAGCTGCAGCTTCATTAGCAGCTTGCGAAGCTCCTGTAAAAAAGGCAATCCCTTATGTAGTAAAACCGGAAGAAGTAACATTAGGTATTCCTAATTATTATGCTTCTACATATTATGACGGAACAGACTACTGCAGTGTTTTAGTTAAAACGCGCGAAGGTCGCCCTATTAAAATTGAAGGAAACGAACTTTCGTCAATCACTAAAGGTGGAACGAATGCTCGTGTTCAAGCTTCCGTTTTAAGCTTATATGATAGCGCTCGTTTAGCAGGTCCTTTAGCCGGAAAGAAAAAGGCAGAATGGACAGCTATCGATGCAGAAATCACTAAGAAATTAGCAGATGCTTCTGCATCAGGAAAGAAAATTGCAATCGTGTCTTCATCAATTGCAAGTCCTTCAGCTAAGAAAATCGTTGCTGACTTCATCGCTAAATATCCAACAGCTAAGTTGGTAACTTACGATGCTGTTTCTTCTTATGGTATCGTAAAAGGAAATGAAATGTCGTTCGGTAAAGCTGTAGTTCCTTCTTATCGTTTCGATAATGCAGAAGTGATCTTGAGCTTTGGTGCTGATTTCCTTTCTTCTTGGTTATCACCAATCGAATTCTCTCGTCAATATGGCGTAGGAAGAAAATTACGTGATGGCAAAAAATCAATGTCACGTCACATCCAAGTTGAATCTGCTTTATCATTAGCAGGATCAAATGCCGATGCACGTTATAAAGTTAAACCTAGTGAGCAGTCAGCTTCTGTTGCTGCAGTATATAATAAAGTAGCTGCTTTAGCAGGTGGTTCTTCTGTTTCTGCAGGAGCTTCTCCAATTGATGCAGCTGCCGGAAAAATTGCTGCTGAACTTTGGGCTGCTAAAGGAAAGAGTGTAGTAATCAGCGGATCTAACGATCCTAACGAGCAAGTTTTGGTGAATGCGATCAACAGCATGCTCGGTAACTATGGTTCTACTATCAACCTTGATGTAACTAGTAATTTACAATCAAGTAATGATGCAGCAGTTGCCGAATTACTTGGTGAAATGAATGCAGGTCAAGTGGGTGCTGTAATTTTCTGGAATACTAATCCGGTTTATTCAATGCCTGATGCTAAAGCATTCACTGCAGCATTAGCAAAAGTATCTTGTAAAATTTCATTGGCAGATCGTGAAGATGAGACTGCTTCAAATTGCGATTACGTTTGCCCTGATCACCATTGGTTAGAATCATGGGGAGATGTTGAGCCTTACAAAGGATACTTTACATTATCACAACCAACAATCCGTCCATTATTCAGTACTCGTCAGGGTGCAGAGAGTTTAATGAAGTGGGCAGGAGCAGCGCAAGCTGATTACTATACTTACTTACGTGATTTCTGGGCAGCGGCCATTTATCCGATGCAAAGCGCAATGACATCATTCGATGCATTCTGGACGAAATCATTACAAGACGGAGTTTTTGAAACAGCAGTAGCTGGAACAGGTGCTGCGGCATTCGTTGGAAATGTATCTGATGCAGCTTCTAAATTAATGAAGCCAAGCGCAGGTACTGATGTAATTCTTTACCAAAAAACAGGTTTAGGAAACGGAAATCAAGCAAACAACCCTTGGTTACAAGAGTTACCTGATCCTATCTCTAAAGTTTGTTGGGATAACTACTTTGCTATCCTTCCATCTTATGCTGATAAATTAAAAGTTACTCAAGGAAATGTTATCGAAGTTAAAGTAGGAAATGTATCGATCAAAGGACCGGTATTATTACAACCTGCAATGGCTGATAATACAATTGCAGTAGCTGTTGGTTACGGAAGAACAAACGTAGGAAAAGCAGGAAACGGAGTAGGGTTTAATGCATATCCTTTCGCTTCATTAACAAATGGTGCTTTCAGCTATGTAGCTGCAGGTGCAACAGTAGCAAAAACTGTTGATGAAGATATCACATTAGCCGCAACACAAACTCACCACACTATGATGGGTCGTGAGATTGTGAAGGAAACAACTTTATCATCTTGGTTAAAAGATGCTAAAGCCGGAAATCCTGATGTATTAATTGAGTCTCCTTACGGACCTAAAACTCCTGAGAAATTAGACTTATGGGCTACTACTGCTAACCCTGAGCATGAAAAACCAAATCATAACTGGGGATTAGGAATCGACTTAAACGCTTGTATCGGTTGCGGAGCTTGTGTGGTTGCATGTAATGCAGAAAACAACGTTCCTGTAGTTGGTAAAGATGAAATCGGCCGTGCGCGTGAAATGCATTGGATCCGTATCGATCGTTACTATACTTCTGATACAACAAAAGAAAACGCAAAAGAAAAAGGTCTTGGAAAACTCTCGATGTATGGAGAGATGGAAAAACCTGCTGCCGATAATCCGGAAGTATTCTTCCAACCTGTAATGTGTCAACATTGTAACCACGCTCCGTGTGAAACGGTTTGTCCGGTTGCTGCAACAACACATAGCTCTGAAGGATTAAACATGATGGCTTATAACCGTTGTGTAGGTACTCGTTATTGCGCTAACAACTGTCCTTATAAAGTACGTCGTTTCAACTGGTTTAAATACAGTGATAACGAACAGTTCCCTTATAACATGCAGGATCAGTTAGGTAAAATGGTACTTAACCCGGATGTAGTAGTTCGTTCACGCGGGGTAATGGAAAAATGCTCGATGTGCGTTCAACGTATCCAGTATGGTAAGTTGGAAGCGAAGAAAGCTGGTCGCCGCCCGGGAGACGGAGAAATCAAAACAGCTTGTGCGCAGTCTTGTCCTACGAATGCAATCGTATTCGGAGATTACAACGACAAAAACAGTGAGGTAAACAAATTACTTGCAGATCCTCGCAGTTACCACTTATTGGCAGAAATCAATGTTCAACCTTCAGTGTTTTATCAAACAAAGGTTCGTAACAAAGAAGAAGGTCACGCTTAATTAAAGAATAGATAAAATTAATATAAACGAAGTAAGAATTCGTCACCTATGCATAAAGAATCGGAACTCAGGCCGCCACTAATTCTAGGCGATAAAACCTGGCACGATATCACAGAAGATGTCTGCCGCCCGGTAGAGTCAAAAGCAAACAAATGGTGGTGGCTCGCATTCAGCGTGTCATCAGCAGCTTTGTTGTGGTGGATCATCTCAGTATCCTACACCTTAGGAACAGGCCTCGGAGTTTGGGGACTTAACAAAACTGTAGGTTGGGCTTGGGATATCACCAATTTCGTATGGTGGGTTGGTATCGGTCACGCCGGAACCCTCATCTCTGCGATCTTATTATTATTCCGTCAGAAATGGCGTTTATCGATTAACCGTTCAGCAGAGGCGATGACCATCTTCGCCGTTATTTGTGCTGCAACGTTTATCGTATCGCACATGGGACGTCCTTGGGTAGGTTACTGGCCTTTACCTTTAGCTAACCAATTTGGTTCGTTATGGGTAAACTTTAACTCACCACTTGTATGGGACGTATTCGCGATCTCGACGTATTTCTCTGTATCACTGGTTTTCTGGTATACAGGACTTATTCCTGATTTCGCAGTAATCCGCGATCGTGCAAAAACAAAAATGTCGAAACGCATCTATACTATCTTAAGCTTCGGTTGGGTAGGTAGTGCTAAAAACTGGCAACGTTTTGAAGAGGTATCTCTTGTACTTGCAGGTCTTTCAACTCCACTTGTACTTTCTGTACACTCGGTGGTATCGATGGACTTCGCTACGTCGGTGATTCCGGGATGGCATACTACCATCTTCCCTCCATACTTCGTTGCAGGTGCGATCTTCTCTGGTTTTGCCATGGTGCAAACGTTGTTGATTATCGTTCGTAAAGTATTAAACCTTGAAGATTATATCACGATCTACCATATCGATATGATGAACCGTATCATCTTGATCACGGGATCTATCGTAGGTGTGGCGTATATCACTGAGTTCTTCATCGCTTGGTATTCAGGTGTTGAATACGAACAATATGCGTTCATCAACCGTGCTACCGGTCCTTACTGGTGGGCATACTGGAGTATGATGACATGTAACGTTATCACTCCTCAGTTATTCTGGTCTTCTAAATTACGTGAGAACGTTTTCGCAACATTCATCATTTCGATCTTCGTAAATGTGGGTATGTGGTTCGAGCGTTTCGTAATTATCGTTACTTCTCTTCACCGTGATTATATTCCTTCAAGCTGGGCGATGTATCATCCAACTTGGGTAGAAGCCGGTATCTATATCGGTTCGATAGGATTATTCTTCACTTGCTTCCTCATCTTCGCCCGAGTATTCCCGGTAATTGCGATGAGTGAGTTGAAGACAATTATTAAGTCTTCTTCAGAAGGCGAAAAGAAAAAAGCTGCTAAACATTCTAATAAGTCAGAATCACACGCATGAGCGCTTCACCAAAAAAATTCGTTTACGGCATCTTCAACGATGATGAAGTAGTGCTGAATGCTATCGGTTCCCTTCGTAAGAAAGGACTGAAAGTGAAAGATGTAATTTCTCCGTTCCCGATACACGGTTTAGATAATGAACTTGGATTAGATCGTACACGTATCTCTATCTGCGCTTTCCTTTATGGAATGACAGGAATGAGCTTAGCGTTATTGATGATCTGGTATATGAACATCTTCGATTGGCCAATGGATATCGGAGGAAAGCCTAGTTATGCTTTCTACAAAAATTTACCGGCATTTATCCCTGTAACATTTGAAAGTACGGTATTATGTGCTGCTCACGGTATGGTTATTACTTTCTTATTAAGAAGTAAATTATTACCGGGCGTAGAACCTAATGTAATACATCCACGCATGGCTGACGACCACTTCGTTATGGCAATCCAGATTAAGGATGACTCTGAAATTGCTAACGTTGAAGCACAGCTGAAATCAGCAGGTGCAGTTGAATTTATAAATAAATAATTAGCGAACCTTCCACATCCATACCAACCAGGATATGAAGAATACCATAGCGATCCTTTGTGCCGGAGCAGCGTCAGTGATGATGCTAGCAACGTCATGTAGCAAGGACCCTAAGAAACCCGGCCTGGAATATATGCCGGACATGTATCGCTCACCGTCTTATGAGGTGTATTCAGCGAACCCGAATTTCTCAGATAGTTTAACGATGCAACATCCGGTTGACGGAACTGTTCCTCGTAACTATACTTTCTTTCACTACCCTGCTACTAACGAAGGTTATGAAGCAGCCGGTCGCGACGTGAAAAATCCATTGGAGCTTAACAAAGAAAATCTTGCTGAAGGAAAACGTCAGTATGATATTTATTGTACGCATTGCCATGGTGCAACAGGTCAAGGTGATGGAAGTATCGTAGCTATCGGTAAGTTTCCTCCTCCTCCGTCATACTCAAAAGGTAATTCATCACGTGGAGGTTTGATGAAAGATCTTACCGATGGAAAAATTTTCCATACAATTACTTACGGTATCAACTTGATGGGCTCACATGCTGCTCAAATTGCACCGGAAGATCGTTGGAGAATTGTAATGTACATCCATCAATTACAGAACGACGGAGTGTCTCCGCTAGGTTCTGACAGTACTACAGCAACAGCAACTAAAGATTCATCCAAGGTAACTGCCTTGGCAAAATAAACTACCGATCAACGATCAATTATGGGACACCATCATCATATCGAGGTAACAAGTACGAAGCCTTACGAATTCACCCGAAAAAATCGGATGATTGCAGGAGTCATGATGATAATCGGTCTTCTGGCCATTATCGCTCAGTTTGCAACTCATCATGAACAAACATGGTCTAACTTACTCATGAATAATTTCATGTTTATGGGTATGGCCTTATGTGCAACATTCTTTTTAGCTGTGCAGTATGTAGCTGAAGTAGGATGGAGCGCTGTAATCAAACGTCCGTTGGAAGCAATGGGTCAGTCATTACCTGTAGCAGGTGGTATCATGATCGTAATTATTGCATTAGGTGGTCATCACCTTTACCATTGGATGGATGCAGAATTGTTCGATCCTAAATCACCAAAATACGATGAAATCATCGCAGGAAAAAGCGGATTCTTGAATCCTACATTCTTCTGGATTCGTGTGGTTGCGTATTTTGTAATATGGACATACTTCGCTAAGTTATTCCGTAAAAATTCAATGTTAAGCGACGAAGGTGACGGAGTAGGTTACTGGAGAAAAAATAGAGCTGCAGCTGCTAAATTCTTAGTGTTATTTGCTGTTACTGAATCTACCATGTCATGGGATTTTGTAATGAGCGTTGATACTCACTGGTTCAGTACGTTGTTTGCTTGGTATACTTTCTCTGGAATATTTGTAACGTCAATCGCTGCATTAGTATTTACTGTGACATACCTTAAATCGAAAGGATATTTACCTGAAGTAACTGAACATCACTTACACGATATCGGTAAGTTTATGTTTGCATTCAGTATCTTCTGGACTTATTTATGGTTCTCTCAATTTATGTTGATCTGGTATTCTAACATCCCAGAGGAAATTACTTATTTCATGTTACGTCAAGATCACTATCGTGGTCTATGGTTAGCTTCTTTCTTTATTAACTTCATAACTCCGTTTGTGATTTTAATGACTAGAGATGCAAAACGTAAATTATATTTATTGATGGGAATGTCTATCGTAGTATTTATTGGCCACTGGATCGATACTTACGTTATGATTATCCCTGGATCAATGATTACAGCAGGACATCATGCTGCTGAAGGTGCTGCTCACGTTGCAGAACATGGTGAAGCAGCAATTTCAATCGGATCAATCGGCTTAATGGAAATCGGTACTACTATCGGATTCATCGGTTTATTCATGTATTTAGTGCAGCATTATTTAAGCAAATCTCCATTGGTGGCTAAAAATCACCCAATGATGGAAGAAAGCTTACATCATGCAATTTAATCAGTAGAAGAAATAATATTATCTCAATACTCCACAACTAACAACAAGCTATGAACATCTTGCTCATCTTAGCGGTCGTTTTTGGAACCTTGGTTCTGGTGCGTTTAGCCAATGTAGCGGCTCTTGCATCAAAACTTTCAGGAGAGAACGAAGAAGCAGAACAGGAAAGTGCTAACCGATGGAATAGTATCGGTATGATCGCGTTCTTGATAATCGGGTTATCCGTGATGGTTTACATCATGAACCTGTATCTCCCTTTAACTTTACCTAAAGCAGCATCCGAACATGGTGAAGCAATTGATGGGTTAATGAAAATCAATTGGACAGTATTATTTATAACGTTCTTTATTACGCAAATTCTTCTTTTCTTTTTTGCGTACAAATACCGTTATAATAAAAACAGAAGATCTTTCTATTTTCATGATAACAATAAATTAGAAGCAATTTGGACGATCATTCCAACAATTGTACTTGCTGCATTAATTACAACAGGTATGAGTGAGTGGAATGAGATTACTAAAAAATCTGCGTCTATGAAAGGTATCGTAGTACAGATTTATGCT
>JAKPPP010000181.1 GCA_029547265.1 Bacteroidota bacterium | reverse complement strand
TTATTCGCTACCGAAAACTTAAAAAGTAAATTGAAACATGCTGAGATATTAGCGGAGGCGAAGCATTCGGATCATTGTCCGGTATTGCTGAATATTGATCTTTAAAGAAAGAACTTCGAAAAGCTTCGCATACTTCGTTACGTGTCTATTTTTAAATTTTCATTTACCCTATGTAAACTACAAATCTAAAAAAAGGCACAAGCCTCGTCTGCAAAACTTTTGGAAGTTCTTGGGCGTAGTGGTGTCTCGCATACTTCGTTACGCGACGATTTCCAGTAGTTTTTCGGCGCAGCTAATCGTAGATTAAAACAAATTTCAAATTAAAATCAAAAGGGGAGTAATGATATACTATCATTACTCCCCTTTTCTAATTGCTTTAATTCGCGATTTATCGTCTTACAATCAACGGTTTTGATATTCGGTAATTCGTACCCGTTATGACAACAAAGTACATGCCGTCGGCAAGTTGATTTATATCGATATTTACTTCTTTAACCTCTCCTAGTGGCGACATTGAAATCAGTTCTTGTCCGGTGACATTAACAATTGAAATCAATACATTTTCAGTAGCATTTTCGAATTTAACATCTATTGAACCACCGGTTGAAGGATTAGGAAAAACATTTACATCTGTTGCAGTTGTATTTGTCAATTTCAGTGCAGGAACAAGATCAGTCCATTTATCAATACGTTTTGAAATGATTGAATATTGAGGATAAGAACTTAAGAATTGAGCTCCTCCAACAAATAAAGCGTTGCTTCCTTTTGCAGCAGCAGCAATTCCTAAGCGAGGTTGAGAAAGATATTCAACCGACCATTGATTTGTTTTTAAGTTTAGTACTTCTATACGATCAGTTCCTGTATTGCCCCAGGCAGTAACTCCACCGGCGAACATAATTCGTCCTGTAGTTTTTGCAACCGCCATTCCCATTCGAGGAGATGACAAGGTAATGTACGACCATGAATTAGTTGTTGCATTATAAATTTCTACTCTTGAAGAAAGATTTCCTGAAGTCGCAGTTACTCCTCCTACAAAATAAACTTTCTTGCCGTAAACCGCCACCGACATTGCGTATTTACCTTCCGATAATGTTGCTGTTGACCAGCTATTCGTCAAAGTATCGTAGATATCTACTTTATTCGAATAAGGCATTACTGCAGAAGAATTATCGAGTCCACCGGCAAACAAAACTTTTGAACCAACCACTGCTACCGCAATGCTTTCTCTTTTTTGTGATAGTGTAGCTGTGCTCCAAGTATCGGTGTTCACATCATACATATCGATTTTATTACTTGATGTTGGATTCCCGATATTTCCACATTCTCCTCCTGCAAAAATTACTTTATTACCAATTGTTGCAGATGCCATACGATGACGTCCTTGCGATAATGTTGCTACCGTTTTTGCTCCTGTATAAACATTCATAATATCAACACGAGATGTATATGACAAAACAGTTTTCCCTCCTGCAAAAATCACTTTGTTTCCCGAAGCTTCTGCTGCTCCTACTCGACGTGCTAACGACAATGTAGAAGTACTCCACACACCTGTTGAATTATTGTAAATATCAATCTTATTTGTCACAACCGGATTTGTAAAAGGGCCATAAACCCCACCGGCAAAAAACGCTCTTCCTCCTCCTACTACACCGGCCATTTCATTTCGCGTTATTGACGTTGGAGTATTTGTAAATGCACCCGTTGTAAAATCATACATTTCAAATTGATTCGCTGCTGCGAAAATAGCTTTATTACCTAGCTGAACAACTTGAAGATTTGTTTGTGCTGTCGGTAATGAATCGATTGTCCATTGTGCGTTAGAAGCGCTAGGAAAGAGTATTCCTGATATTGCTATTGCAATTAAAAGTATGATCTTTTTCATGTTGGTATTAATTTGATAATACAAACATGCAATGATTTCCTTTCTACAAAAAATAGAATATCCTCAACAAGGTTTGTTCGACCCTGAATAAGAAAAAATGTGCGTAAAGAAGATTTTTAAGTTGAATATAAGTTGAAACATATTTAACCTGCCATAGCAGAAATATACTTCACCAACGAACGCTTTGCAAGAGGTAAAAGAGTATCTTCAATTGGCAATACCAATTCCGTTTCGATAACATAAGTTGCAGGATTCGGGAAATTGCGATTATACATCAACAAGTCTTGCTTTATCTTTTCGTACGTATTACAAATTGTTTTTTCGTACGAGGTGATATAATGCATCGCTATTGCTCTGTATTTATCGTCAGGTTGATCGTAAATAGTAATTTGGTATTCGTACACTCTTGTTGATGCATCCTTACCGCTTTTCAAAAACAGATAGCCTTCATCGAAACGAATTGGAACGATACCCACAGGAAAAATATTGATTTGCGATTCAATAAAATCATAGATCTTCTTGCCTTCATCAAGCATGATTTTAAATCGCGGAATGCTAAATTCAATAATCGTTTGCAACTCCTTCATAAGCTTATCGTCTTCGCAAAGCTTTTCATAGATTAACTTGAAGTTTTTAAAGTCGGCTTGCGATACCCTTCCCGGAAATTGATTGTAAAGCTGCGCCTTTTGATTCCTCAAGGCAATAACGTTGCGATAATGACTTACCAACTCGCTTAAAGCCGGGTAAAGCTTAGTTTCTTCGAACGACTCACTGACTCTCTGTAAATAAGCCAACAAGATGTACTTTTTGTACTCAAAATCGATAAGATCCTGTGTTAACCAGTTTTCACTTAATTTTTCCATGAGGATTAATTTTAGAAGTCACTACGTTATTGGGCGGAACGATACTTTTCCACCCTTTTTATAGCTTATTTAAACGGTAGTTGTTTTAACATAATTATGTTGAATATTACATTTTACCCCCTCCAATTGCCATGCCATACCTCCCTACCTTAGGAGCTTCAATAAAATCCAGATGAAGAAACTATTTTCTCTCTTATCAGTCGTGGCAGTGCTCTCAGTATCCTGCGTTCCGGCTCGTTTATACAACGAAATGAAGGCTAAAAAGGCGAATTGTGCCGTTGAAAACGACTCCTTGAAAGCCCAAAACTTACAATTAACTACTCATAATAACGAACTTTCATACCAAAACGACGATTTGAAGTCGAAAGTTGAAGGTTTGGCTGCCGATACTGCTTCATTATCGACCGAGCTACGCAATTTGAAGGCTCAGTACAATGAGGTTAATGCCAATTACCAGCAATTATTGAAGGATGGTCCTAACGGAGCGGCTAATTCGGAAGCGACTAAGAAGTTAATCCGCGACCTTCAAAAAACTCAAGAGAATCTCCAACAGCGTGAAGATGAAATTATCGCGAAGGAGAAACTGTTGAAGGAAAAGAAAGAAAACCTCGATCGTCTTTCTGCTGAAATGAAAGCTAAAGATGCTCGCTTGGAAGAATTAGAGCATATTTTGGCCGCTAAAGATTCGTCTGCAAAGGCATTGAAGAATACTTTGGTGAATGCTTTATCGGGCTATGCCGACAAAGGTCTTTCTGTTGAAATGAAAAACGGAAAGGTTTATGTTATGCTCGAAGAGCGTTTGTTGTTCGCTACCGGAAGTATCGTTGTTGATGCGAAGGGAGTTGATGCTTTGAAGGATCTTGCTAAAGTGCTTGAAAAAAATCCTGATATCAATATTTTGATCGAAGGTCATACCGATAATGTTCCGATGAAAGGAACCGGCGACATGAAAGATAACTGGGACTTAAGCGTAATGCGTGCAACCTCTGTAGTGAAAATCATCACAAGCAATTCGAAGGTTAGCCCTACCCGATTAACAGCAGCAGGAAGAGGAGAATTTATTCCGCTCGATAAAAGCAATACCGTTGAAGGTCGCAAGAAAAATCGTCGCATCGAAGTAATCCTTACTCCGAAATTAGATGAAATCTTGAAAGTGCTTGAAACTAATTAAGCAGTAGCTCCACTAATACATGATGATTTCTCTAACCCATTTTCTGTTATCCCTTCGTAAGACAATATTTCTTGGTATTGTTTTATTATGGTCGACAGTTTGTTTGGGACAATCATCGTTTGTACAAGCGTATCGCGATTTCAGAGGATATTTATTTGTTTTCGAGAATGGCGCTCCGCGTCAGTTGGAGTCGCAGGCAGTTTCTTCTTTTAAATCGAAAGGTCCGTATGTGGCTTATGTAACTTCAGGAAATAATTTGAAGGTATATTATAACACCGAAGTATTCGACTTAGGTGATGCTACCAATACTTCATACGAAATCAGCAATGAGTTGATGATTTATAAACGCGATGAAGTATTAGCGGTTTTCGACAAAGGAAAAATGACGCGCTTGACGTACTTCATTCAAGATTATATCCTCACCGATAAAATGGTGGTCTTCAGAGATAGAAATCAAGGTGTATTACGAACTTATGCGAATGGAGAAATTCAAGATTTAGAATATACATTGATAGGTGCACTCGGAACCTTCGCTGCAGGAGAAAACACTGTTGCTTACACCAATAGCTCTAATTACTTCAAGATATTTCACGAAGGAGAAACATTTGAAATTGATAATATAAATCCTATTCAAGTATCGGCAGGAAAAAATATCGTAGCTTATGTTGATGGTGGTGAACGTACCTTGAAAGTTTTCTACAACAATAAAATTCTGACACTCGAACAAATCACTCCGCTATCATTTCTAGCCGGTGACGATTTAGTAGCTTACGTGACTGATGAAAATTCTTTCAAGCTGTTTGCTGACGGTAAATTGATGAAAGCTGAGTCGTACAAACCGGATTTCTATGCAGTAAAAGATCGTAGCGTGTTATTCTTTATCGATAGCAAATTACAGTTATTGCAAAATGGCATGCGCTATGAACTCGATAATTTCATGCCGAAAAGTTATAAGATGAGTGAAGACAATATTGCTTGGGTTGACCCAGCCAATCGTCTTCATTTGTTTAGTAACGGAAAATCGAAACAAGTAACTACAGAGCTCTTCACTGATTACGATTTAAACGGAGATATATTGCGCTTCACAACTGCTGAAGGAGCTTCAACTATTTATTATCAAGGTAAATTTTACTAACCCGACCTATGAAAAAAAACTACATACTATCTTTAATCTGTGTTCTTTCACTAGCGATTTCAGCGAATGCGCAAACCGGATTCTTACCTTTAAGTAATACCGAAGAACAGAAATTTCAAGGAGGATTAAATTCGGTAAACAGCAAGGCGCATACTTCTATGAAGCCTTTCTTGATTAGAGATCTTACAGAAAATACGGCATACGATTCGCTTCAGAAGCCAACTATCAAAGACAGTAAATTCACGAATACATTAATTGGACGAAAGTTATTCAAAGAACATCTTTTGAAAGTTGAAGAAGAAGATTATAAACTTTATCTAGATCCTGTATTCGAAGTAATGGGTGGTCGCGATCAAGATCATTCGAAGAACTATTTTACCAATTCACGTGGAGCATGGATTGGCGGAGAAGTAGGAAAACGATTCTCATTCAATGCTACGTTTTATGAAAATCAATCGAAGTTTCCTTATTATCTCGATTCGGTAGTTAATATCACACGTGTTGTTCCCGGTACAGGAAGAATTAAGAGAGCTAACGATTATGATTATGCATGGGCAACAGGTTCTATCAACTTCGAGCTGAATAAGCATTTCATGTTTCAGTTTGGAAATGATAAAAACTTTATCGGCGATGGATATCGCTCTCTTTTACTCTCTGATAATGCCTTCAATTATCCTTACTTGAAAATCGTTACCGATATCTGGAAGATACGTTATGTAAACATCTTCGCAGAGATGCAAGATTTAACGCGTTACGATTTGCAAGACAATGAACCTTTCCAACGTAAATATGTTTC
>JAKPPP010000161.1 GCA_029547265.1 Bacteroidota bacterium | reverse complement strand
TGAATTATCAAGAATTCGAACTTTTACAAAAGGCAATGGTAAATTATCATTCCCTTTCAGTTCTAAGTTTATTTGGCAAATACGATCAGTTGTGAAATTAAAATTTCCGGGAATTTGTAAGTCATTAATGTTTGAAACAATAGTATTATTAATTGGGACTTGGTACTCGTCGATTTCTTTTACACAGGATGAAAAAAGCAGTGAAATAACTACTAATAGATTTGGTATTTTTACAAGTTTAGAATATGTTAACATGTTTTGTAGTTATTGATTTCAATATATTAATTTTTTATTTTAAATTTTAACTTTTTTTTATTTTCCTTACAAAATGACTAATTAAATGATATTTTACGTTCAGATCGCTCCCAAATGGAGCTTTGTTTTTTTCCTGCGAATCTGAAGAATCCTGCAATTGCTGCATAATTCATAAACAAGAAATAGTACGGTATAAACAGTGGTTTTATTCTTATGGATTTATTTTCGAAAAGATATCCAAAAGCCGCCGCTGTATAGATGGCGATTTGTGCAATTAGAAGCATTTGATAGAAGGAGCTGTTAAAGCTCAATACAACATTTATAGGTAGTAAAGCTAGTAAAAAAACAGGTGCTAATGTCCACCTTAATACTCTATGCGAAACATACTGAAATGTCAGAATAGGATGTTTTGTAAAGTTAAGCAAGGATGTTAATCTCGACATGGCTTGCCATCCGCCGGCACATATCCTAACTTTTCTTTTTAGTTCTTCTTTACTATTAGATGAAGCTGTTTCAGTTGCTGTGGCTTCGGGTTCATATTGAACCCTGTATCCTCTCTTAGTAATTCTTAATGAAAGAATAAAGTCATCTAGAATGGTGTCTTCTTCTAAATTTGTAAATAAGTGCTTTCGGAAAGAAATTAGTTCCCCTGCGGCTCCAACTACTGTTAGCAGTTCAGAATCCCAATGTTTTAACTTTGATTCATATTTCCAATAGAATCCTTCACCGGCTCCGGCAGCATTTTCTGATTTGTCTTGAAAAATTCTTTTTTCACCACTAACAGCGCCAACCATTGGATCGGTATAATGACGAACTATTTTACGGATTACATTTGAATTTAATTCAGTATTTGCATCTGAGAATATAATTACATCTCCTTTTGCAAAGGCTACCGAACGATTTTCAGCAGCAGATTTACCTTTTCTTTGCGGTAAATGAAGTAATTCGACGTCGCTAAATTTAGCAACTTCTTGATCAGTACCATCTGTCGAGCCATCCGTAATAAATATAATTTGGAGTTTGCTTTTAGGATAGTCGATCGCTAAAGTATTCTTGATTTTATCTTTTATTATTGATCCTTCATTATAGCATGGTACAATAAAGCTTACGGTAGGTTCGTAGTTTTCGTTTTGATAATTCCTTCTTTTGAAAAAGGATTTTCTGATTTTGACCATCATATACAAAATGATGCCATATCCAAAGAATGAATAGAATACAATTAGTGCAAATGCCCAGAATATGATCTCTAACGTGTTCATGCAGCAATGATTTTTGATGGTTCTTTATTGATAACCTTTTCCCATGATTGGGAGTTAGGATTGTACTGTTTTAATAATTTCGCCGGATTGCCACCTACCATTGAATAGGGTGGAACATCTTTTGTAATTACACTACCTGCAGCAACAATTGAATGTTTGCCGATTTTTACTCCTGCTGTGATTACTGCATTTGCTCCAATCCAACAATCGTCTTCAATTATAATTTTGGATGTTGTGCAAGGTTGTAAGCGAATTGGTACGTTTATTTCTTCATACCCGTGATTCAACCCCGACATTACTACATGTTGAGCGATTATAATGTTATTGCCAATTTCAACCGGCCCAATAATTACATTCGATAATCCTACTCTAACTCCATTGCCGATTTTAACATCTCCCATTCCATTGTTAACTACAGTATAGTCTTCAATAGTTGAATTTATTCCGAGTGAAAACCCATTGAATGGTAAAACATCCATTCTTGTGTTTCTTCGGATAAGTGATCCTTTACCTTTTTTATGTTTTAAAGGATTCAGAAACATTTTCACCCAAAGACGCGGTCTTGCCTGATTTCTTGGCATTAGACTTAGCAGAGCTAGTCTTTTAAGGGATGGATTGCTTTTTATTTTTTGTAGTAACGACATTCTATAATCGCTTTGATTAGTTTTTACTTATTCAATTCGAAAAGGTTTAACATGGATGATAACCTAATATGTAAGGTTTTTCGATAATTTGAGCAGAACTAATATTTCTCAAATAAGTATAAACATGCATAATAAAAGACAGTTTATTATGATCAAAGGAAGAAATATCGTAATTGTGGGTTTGCAGCCATGGGACATTCCTATTGGCAGCAATTGCAAGAATATTGCGATTGAGCTATCTCGACATAATAAAGTACTTTATGTAAATGCTCCACTTGATAGAAGTACATATTTAAAAGCGAAAGGCGATTCTTCAGTTAAAAAGAGAGTTCGAATAATTAAGGGGAAAGAAACCGGACTTGTTCAAGTAAATGCAAACCTTTGGAATCTTTATCCTGAGGTATTGGCAGAGTCGATCAATTGGATTGGGTCGTCAAGGATCTTTAAAATGCTCAATAAGGTCAATAACCGTCGTTTGGCTGATAATATCCTTAAAGCAATGAAACTTTTGAATTTTGATGATATTATCCTGTTTAATGATCAATCGATGGTAAGATGTTATCACTTTAAGGAGTTTTTAAAACCATCAAGTTTTGTTTATTATATCAGAGATAATCTTAGTACTATCGAATATTTTCAGCGTCATGCTTTGAAAATGGAAGAAGAGTTAATTTCAGAAGCTGATGTAGTAGCAACAAATAGTGAGTTTCTTGCCGAATATGCAAGGAAGTTCAACCCAAATGCAAAGTTCGTAGGACAGGGTTGTGACTTTACATTATACCCTGAATCTTCAACTATTCAAGTTTCTGAAGAAATTTTGCATCTTCCGAGGCCTACGATAGGTTATACAGGATTCTTAACAAATTTGCGTCTCGATATTAAACTCTTAGAGGATATTGCTTCTGCAAAACCTGAATGGCAATTTGTTTTTGTAGGACCTGAAGACGAATCATTTAAGAAAAGCAATTTACATGATTTGTCAAATGTTCATTTTCTTGGAAATAAGACTCCTGAATCTCTTCCCGGATTCATTAATGGATTTGACGTGGCCATAAATCCGCAATTAATTAATGAAGTTACCATGGGGAATTATCCTCGTAAAATAGATGAATATTTGGCTTTAGGTAAACCAACGGTTGCAACCGCCACACCGTTTATGGAGTACTTTAAAGATTATACATACCTGGCTAACGGCAAGGAACAATGGATTGAAGCGATTAGTAAGGCCTTGTTAGAAGACAGTGGCGATCTTCAGAAGCGAAGACGTGAATTTGCCTTATCGCATTCTTGGACAAACAATGTAGAAGCTATCAGTAACTTGATTGAGTCTGCTCAAAAAATAAATTACCATTAATCTTCAAAATAAAATACGTATGAAGAATCAGAAAATCAATGTCGCCAAATACACGGAATTCACCGAGTTGGTAGATATTAAAAGATTGAATTTTATTGCCGATTCAATCCAAGAACATTGCAGCCCCGGTGCAAGAATTCTTGATGTAGGCTGTGGAAACGGAAATATCGCTCGCGGTATCGGTAGTTTGGGATATGAAGTTGTAGGAATTGATTTTAGTGAAGACGCTATTCGTTACGCTAAATCAAAAAACACTTTGCCAAATGTATCGTTTCGCGTATGCAGTGCCGAAGAAGTTGCAGCAACTGAGCATTTCGATGCAGTTATTTGCAGCGAAGTATTAGAGCACTTACATAAGCCGGAATTACTTGTTAAAACACTTGCTAAAATCTTGAAACCAGGTGCTATTTTGATAGCAACTGTTCCAAACGGAATAGGTCCACGAGAGTTGCTTGTGACACGTCCGGTTCAAAAAATGAGCAAAAGTTGGATGGGTAAAGTTATTGATAACTCTAAGAAAGCTCTTGGCTATAGCAATAGTACTGTGCAATCTATGTCGGGTGATTTAACTCACGTTCAGTTCTTCACCAAAGGGGCCATTAGCAATTTAATTAAGTCGGAAGGTTTCGATATTCTTGAATTCGGTCATTCCAACTTTGTAGAGAAAGTTTTCCCTTATTCTTTACTTACACGCAAGATAAAGACTCTGTCAGAAATCGATAATACTGTAATTGACTATCTACCTTCAGTGATGGCTAGTGGTTTCAATACTGTATGGAGAAAAAAATAAAATCAGTCATATATCCCGGGAACTTTGTTCTCGGGATACTATAATAAAAAAAAAGGTACAGATATCTGTACCTTTTTTTATTGCTTTATTCTTTGATTTTTAGTTTGCAATTGTCGATGCTTTTGATTCGGCTTCATAAAGACTTTGATAAGTCTCAATTAGCGATAAAGAAGATTTTTGCCAGCTAAATTTTTTCGCTTGTTGGTGGCCTCGATGAATTAACTTTGAACTTAATTCTTCATTGTTTAAAACCTCCAAAATTCCTTTAGCAATATGTTCAGCTGATTCAGGATTAACAAAGTGAGCTGCGCTTCCTGCCGTCTCTTTTATAGCCGGAATAGCTGAAGCTACAACCGGTGTTCCGCACGACATGGCCTCCAATACCGGGATGCCAAAGCTTTCTCGTAATGAAGTATACAGAAACACTTGAGCATGATTGTAGATGTCAGGAAGATCTGTGTTTGAAATATAATTAGTGATTATAATTTCATTTAAAAGGTCTTCCATTTTTAAAGATTTCAACATCGACTTGATATTTCTTTTGGAAATATCTGAAATAACTATTTTGCAATCTAGTTTACCTTGTTGGTGAATTAAACCTAGTGCTTTTAAAGTTATTAAGGTGTTTTTCTTCGGGTCTGTATTGCCAAATAAGAATATAAAAGGTTTTTCAGGGAGTTTATACCTTACTAAATTATTCAGCGATGTCCCTTCAGGTTTCTTATAAAAATGCGAGCTGTATGAATTTGGTATTACCTCAACTCGAGAATGTAAGTTAGGAATGTTTTCGGTGATTATTTCCTTCTCAGAATTTGATACAGTAATAATTTTCGATGCCCTTTTAATTACACCCGGTACAATCAATTTCCTGTAGAAATTTCCAATTTGCTGATAAATGCTACCACCTTTTAGTTTAGATTTCGGCTCTAAATAGATGATATCGTGCAGCGTTACTATTTGTTTGCAGAATGTAAATAGGGGTGCTGTATTTCCGGTACTATGAAGTACGTCGAGTTTATAATATACCGTAAAGAAGGGTAGAAGTACTTGCTCTGCTAATGGTGTTGGCAGAGACTTAATCTTTATGATTGTGAAGTTACTTGTTTCGTGTAATATATGACTGTCGTCATCATCGAAACAAAAAATATAATATTGGTTGGTTTTATCGTTGTTTTGCAGTTGACGAATAAGTTCCAATGCTACAATGTCCATTCCGTGTTTATGTGCACGAAATATTCTAAACGCCTCAATTCCTATTCTCATTTATTTCTTATGCTGCTAATATTTGTTGTTTGATGAATTCTCGGTAAATGCTTTCATTGTTGGCTACCATCATTTTTAAATCAAATGTTTGGTGTGCCGTCATTTGTGCAGCTTTCCCGAATATCTCTCTTTGTTGTTTGTTGTTATGTAGACTCACCAATGCCTCTGCTAGTGCAACATGGTCATGACAAGGGACTAACAATCCATTTTCGCCATGCTTAATGGCTTCTTTTGTTCCATCAACCGGTGTAGCAACTATTGCTTTTCTCATAGCCATTGCCTCTAACATACCAATCGGTAATCCTTCCCATAATGATGGTAAAGTATATATGTCGAATGTGTTTAGCACTTCAGGAATGTCAGTACGGAATGGCAAGAAGTTAATCATGTCGGCAATACCTAAATCATATGCTAATTGGATGGCTTGTTCTTTTAAGTCTCCGTCTCCAATAAATAGGAACTGCATATCTCTAGTTGTTTTGGCAACTTCAGCAACAGCTCTTACCAATGTGAATGGGTCTTTTTGAACTGTCATCCTTACTAAATAACCAACAACGGTTTTTCCTTCTTTTATACCAAGTTCGTGTCGGATATCTTTTAATTCTCGGTCCGGATTGAATCTAATTAAATCTACACCATAGTTTACAACCCTGCTGCGTTTCATATTGAATCGAGTCAATCCATCTCTTTGGTTGGAATTTGATACTGATATAGTCAGGTCAACATGATCGGTAAGGAATTTCTCTGATAATTCTCTTACTCTTCGAGCCGGGAATTTTTGGTCTTGATGAAACGACCAACCATGTACAGTATAAACGATTGGCAGCCCTAAAGCTCGCGCAGGAAAAATTGTATTACTTAATGCCCTTGTACCATGTGCATGAAGAATGTCAATCTCTTCTTCTTTCATGATTTTCTTAACGGCATTATAGGTCGATAAATTGAACGGTTTTAAAGTGTTTACAACATAGGTTTTAATACCTAAATTTTGTAAACGTTCTACCATTGGTCCTTCAGTAAATGAAAGTACAATGGGTTCGAATTCATCTTTATTGATGTTTGAAACTAAGTCTAATACGTGCGATTCGCCGCCTCCGATTTGTCCTTGACGGATCGTTTCTAAAATTTTAATTTTATGATGATTGGATGCCATAATGCGGGGGTTATATGGTATTGTTTTCAAATGTTGCTGTATGAGGAGTGTGAATGAATCTTTTATTTGCTCCTTTGATTTTGAACATTGCTTTCATCATTACAAAGAATGTTTGAGGTAATGAAATCAGAGCGTTAAATGTTTGTTTATTCCAGAATTCTTTTGGAATTGAAATGATAAATGCCAAATAGTACATAGTGGTTATTGTAAACCAATGTGCAAAGCCTATCACGAAAATATCCGGAGTAAATGCCGTTATAATTGTGATTAAAAACAATGAGCCAATTAACAATACTTTCGGCACCAAAGCATAGTGCATTACTTTATTAGCATAGTCAATTTTTCCACTAATAAGGCCAAGAACTCCATCGAGCCAATATTTGCGTAAATAAACTAATTGAGCGGAAATCCATCTAGTACGTTGATTAGCGAATACTTCTGATTTTTGAACTTTTTCGTCTAAAACGATGGCGTCTTCAAGATATACGATTTTGTGATTGTCGCGAATTAATCTTAATTCAAGTTCTTTGTCGAATCCTCCTACAGCTTCTATTTCTTTCATTACCTGTTTAAGGTATAAATATGAGAAAGCCATTCCTGAACCGATTACCGATGATGACAATCCAATAGCCACTTGACCTTTTCTCATCATATGGTTGTTTGCTTCTTCGCTTATTGCATCGAGTACAGCATAATTCGTGTTTTTATTCTTAGCTTTTCGATGACCTTGGACAGCATAGCAGCCGGAAATAAATGCTGCATTTACTTTTTCTAAGAAATCGTGACGCATGATGTTATCAGCATCTAATATCACTGCTATATCGTATGGTTTAGTTATTTGTGCAAAAGCTTCATTTAATGATTTCGATTTTGTTGATACATCAAATGAAACTTCAACTACTGTTAACGGTAGCTTTTTAAGTGTAGCTATTGTTTCCTTTTTTAAGGAATCAGCGATTACATAAACACTGTATAAATTAGAAGGGTATTGCTGGAAAAGTGCTTGTTTGGCTGTTTGCAAAATAACTTCATCTTCTTTATATGCAGGCATCAATACAGCAATTCTTCTGTATTGATCATGATTTGTATATTCTCTTTTCTTATAAAAATGGCCGGCAATGGCGTAGAAGAAAGAATAAATAACTGTAAATGCCATAGTGGCAAATACGATAATGAGTAATAGGTTGATAACAATCATGACCGGTCAGATTAAAGATTCATTACTATGTATATTGTAATTCGTTAGGTTCCAAATAACACCTTTATAAAAGGCTTTAAGCATATCCGTCTTACCTTTCAGTAAATACTGAAGGGTATTCTTAGGTATAGATACGAACGTTAAAAAAAGAAGGCTGACAAAAAGCGTAATTCCTTTCACATTGCGTCTTTGATACAAAATTCTGTTTCTAGTTAAGTAATATGTTTTAAGAGTACTGCCTTTTCCAGTCGCCATCGATTCTTTATGATAAATTTTGGACTCTGCTTCATACCAAATGGAGTATCCTGCGTTTTTGATTCTCTCGCAATAGTCCATTTCTTCGTAATAGAGGAAATACAAATCGGCCATTAAGCCAATTTCTTCAACAACTTTGCGTGATACCATCATGGCAGCGCCATGTGCTCTGCTGGTAGGCATTGATTGATCGAAATCTCCATTATCTTGTTTGCCATATCCAATGGCGTTGCCTCGAACTGTAAATGGATTGATGGGTTCAAATCCGGCAAATTGAAGCATGCCCGGTGTATGATGAAAAATGATTTTTGGTGACGCAGCGCCAATTTTTGAGTCACTTTCCATTCGTTGAACTAATGGTTCTAAAAATCCTTCAGGTACTTCTGTATCATTATTCAGCATTAAGAAATATTTCCCTGTTGCTTGTTTAAATCCTAAGTTGTTTCCTCCTGCAAAGCCCAGGTTTTTATCACTCCTGATGAATTTTATCCACGGATGCTTTTCGAAGATGATAGATGGGTCTTCTCTTGATGCATTGTCAACAATGATTACCTCAAAATTAGGGTACGTGATTTTTTTCAGGGATTCCAGCATTTCGCAGGTTACCTGAGCACCATTGTAGTTAATACTAACTATTGAGACCGATGGATAGTTCGTCATTGGAGTTTTCCTTACTCCTTTTTAACGAACGTTTTTCAATAAAGTTCTCTGCCAGAAAAATATATACCATCGACATGTACATGACCGATCCGGTAGGGAATTGTCCGAAAATTTGATTCCCGTAACTTGCGAAACAAACGCCGAATATTCCTCCATAAAAGGCCGCCATTTTGAATTTCAGGTCGGTTTCTTTTATCTTGAATATCACGAAAAATCGATTAATAAGGATAAACAGTATTAATGTCAAATAGAGTGAAAGTCCTACAATACCACTCTCAGCAAATATTTTTACATACCAGCTGTCGAGTGGGGTAGTGGCGAGAAAGGTACCCGGACTAAACCTTTGTCCCCAGGAGCCCGCCGACCCAATTCCTCCTCCAATTGGCCTGGAGGCCATATAAGCTTTGAGTTTTTTCTGATTTTCAAGTCGGGCCATCAATGATGCATCATTAGGGTCGAGTGCTGTTCGCATCCTTCTAATTTGATCATTTTGTTGTCCGATGGTGGTGTATTTTAGCATTCCAATCACCAATAAACCAATTATGGCTCCCGGAATTAGAATTTTCATGTTATTACTCAATAATAGGTATGCAGCAAATCCCATAATCGCAACGAATAAGGCACCGCGGGTTCCCGAGATCATCATTCCGTAAAGATTCAATAAGCTGACAACCGTATAGAAAATTTTCCTTTTGCGAGAACACGGACCAATTGCCATAATTCCTGCAACAACTCCAACATGGGCAGTTGCAGCACCAAATTGACCTGCATCCGAATAGAAAGAAAATACACGAAGTTTTCCGAATAAGATATGGGTTTGTTTCGCTCCCATTTCAAGCCATCTGTTTTCGGCATAATCAACTCCTATAAATAATTGCTTCATACCCCAAAGAGCGGCAAATGTTGAAATGCAAAACCAAATTTTTATAAAAGTGTCCATATCCTTTTCTTTACTTAAAAGGATAAATGTTAATGGTACAGTGGCTATGAAATATAAGGATACGCCTCTCACTGCATAGAACCATGCTTCAAAACTTCGTGCTTCGGGGTTTACGATTTCAATTACCGTATATCCGAACCAAATAAGTACTGCCCAAGTGAGTGGATTGTTCGCAGTAGGGTTTTCAGGATCATCTTTAGTCCTGAACATATATCCCAATGCTGTAAGCAATAAAATAATATCGACGCCTAATCCGAAAGGTCCGTCGATGTATCGAGTAATTCCATTGGCGAAAAAGCTAAACGCAAGCATTGTCCACATTCCGAATTTCGGACTGGCAATTATAGCAGCAACCAAGGCAATCGCAAAGGGAAAAGCGGCAAATGCAACTATCGTGACAATTCCGCCCTTTGAAAATGCCTGTCCTAAAACAATTGCAAGCATAACTAACAGTATGACCTGGTAGATTTGCCTGAAATTGATTTTACGATGAAGTTGAATTTCCAAATCTTAGTGACTTAAAACGTTCTTTAATCGGATGCAATATATGTAACGTTGCTTTGAAGCCGGTGATAACAGTTTCTCTTACCGAGTGATTCAAATATTTTTTCAAGAAATAATTTCCGAAAATAACGCCGGTAATGAAAGTTAAGATTGATACTGCAGCAACTCCCCAAATATTTCCAATATAATGAATTGCCAATAAATCGCCGGTAACATTCACCAATAACATTAAAAGTACTTTAATGAAATTCAAGTAAGGCTTACCAATAATGTCAAGAGTGATTCCTGAGAACCTGTCGAGAGGTAAGAATAATGAATACACTGCTAATACTCTTAAAATGATTGCCGATTCGGCGTATTGAGCTCCACCTAAAATTACAACTAATGTATCGGCAAAGATAAATGTACCCACTACTACAGGAATCAATAATATTGATAGTACACCGGTATATTTATAGTACATTGCTTTTAGTTCCACTTTATGATCCGGACTCGCATATTTCGACATTGCCGGCATTGCAGTAGAAACAAAACTTCGGAGTAATATTTCAATAACTTCAATGAGCTTAAGAGGGATTGCATAAAGTGCCACGTCTCTTGTTGTCATCATAAATCCGATAAGTAATGTGTCAGAA
>JAKPPP010000154.1 GCA_029547265.1 Bacteroidota bacterium | reverse complement strand
TTCTTACGTGCCTCTATCAAAAACTTTTTTTGCTCTGGAGTTATTATTATTTTGTTGGGCTGGTAATGCTGTATTTCTGCCATTAACTCGTCAAAATTCATATCTACCATCAAAATTTCAATGTTTGCGCTTTCTGCGATTGAACAAATAGTATTTCTTTCCAAAAATTTACCCTCCCATCATCTATATCCCAACCTACAAATCCAAAATCTATTAAACCAGAACATAAGCGTGCGCCATATCGAGTACCCATACCTTGCAGTGCCGGAGTGGTTATTGCCCATACCTCTTTTGCTCCAATTTGCTTATAGCCACCTTCGGAATAATGAACGTGTGAGCGGATTATCCAATCGGCTAATGGTTGTAATTTAGCCTCCGCCCAGATTAAGTTCCAAATTTGATCACGATTAACGGCTGTTTTACGACCATACGGGACACTGCTACTGCCGACAAAATGTTTGAAATCGAAAACAATACCATCACGTTCTACCCATTCGTGTTCACCGATTTTGCAATTGATTTCACGGGCTATAATATCTTCCCACGATTCTTTATCACCAACGTGATAAGGTGTCCCCCTAACCATTACAATGTTCTGCGCACCCCAAATTTCTATGCATTCTATTGCCATTTCTATTTGCTCATTGCGGTCAGATGTAATTAGCTCTACACCACCAGAACGTTCACTGCTACCATCAATAGCATCGCCGTTAATTACCAAAAGATCAGGCGCATAATGCTTCTTTACTTTATCCTCATACCAAGCGTAGCATTCACTTTCGATTCGATAAAACTTATCCCAAATATGAGATTTGTCGTATGTTATACCGAGATTATCAGTGTAATTTGATAGCCTCTTAGTCAGACGCTGGTAACTTGGTGGCGTCAATCCAGTCCGATGTCCGCAATGCAAATCTGAAATACATACTATCCTAAACATCGCCAACTAACTTACTTCTTCAAAATCACGCTTTAAAATTAATAAACCTTGCTCATTTTCAACGAATTTTTCAAATAAATCTTTAGCATAATACGGATTGATTGTAAGACACGCCAGCGAACCACGCCAGTTAGGTTTATCACCAGCGTGCAG
>JAKPPP010000138.1 GCA_029547265.1 Bacteroidota bacterium | reverse complement strand
ATGTCGTGCTTGTTGATTTGTATATCACTTACGATTTTTTCTCCTAGGTAGTTGTATACTTCTGCGTACGCTTTTGTAGTGCCGTTCTTAACATCTTTAATTTGTACGTTGAATATTCCTGTTGAGGGATTCGGATATACAATTACATTTTCTTTTGGTGCATCGGGATTGTTTACCGATACTGTTCCGCATGGAGTTATTAATGCTGTTCCCGGTGAGCCCTCCGGACAACCATCTGTCCAGTTGCTGCCTTCGCTTAGGTTTCCGTTATAGTCTACTAACTCTAGGGTATAGCCGTTACCGTTAGCTCCATTAGGCCATGGTGCTGCATCGTCATACATCATCGTCTGATATAAACTTCCGCTTTGATCGAATAATCGGATCGCTTCTCCATTACTGCTCAATCCAAATCCAAATGGTCCATAGCTTCCGTTAAACATCGGAAAACGACTTTTGAATAATGCAGTGTCTTGCGTTAATACAATGCGTCCTAAGGCAGGAACAATGCTGTTAATCGGAAGCTCATAGAGATGCAGATTATCTCCATCGCTAAATACCCATCCCGAAACATCTATCGGCGAATTTGTTTTGTTATACAACTCCACCCAATCTCCTGCATCAGTTGCTAATGATGAATTATAATTGACTTCACTAAAAATAATTTCTTCTGAACAAGGTACATATGGTCCGCCCGGTGATCCTCCAATACATCCCGCAAACCAACTCGATGCTAATGCAGGATCCAGACTATCGTTTTTTAACTCTAATGTCATTCCGTATCCATCCGCTAACTTCGGCCAAGGCAATGAATCGATGTAACGCATGCTGATGACCGGTAAATTATTATTGTCGATTAGCGTTAATGCTTCAGTTGTATTGTTAAATCCGAATCCCGTAGGACCAAATACATTGATTAACGGGAATTGACTGTGGAACTTAGTAGTATCATCTACTAAAACTAAATACTGTCCATCTTGTAAAATCGTTCCTTGTGGGAAATAGAAATTGTTAGATGCTGAGCTATCAGTGAATCTCCATCCCGATAAATCAACTGGCGCATTTCCGTAGTTGTGAAACTCTATCCAGTTTCCTGAGTTGCGTGTGCTATCAGAATTATAATTCACCTCTGAAATAGCAATCCTACCTGCATTTCCCGTATAGTTAAATACTGCTCTGAAAGTTGTTGATGCCGATACGTTTTTTGTAATTGAGATATTAGTATCAATAGCACTCAACACAGCATTAGTATCCCAATGATCGAATACATATCCCGGATTAGCAATGGAAGTAAACTTAACCGGATTCCCATTGAAATATACTCCTGTCCATGGTAATGAATCAGGAATGATAGTGCTGATTTTAATTTTTCCTGCTCCTGCCGGTAATACATCCAGCGTAACATTTACTTGTGATGCTAACGAAAAATTGTTCTGAATGAAATCACGCACGTTAGCAGTTCTGATATTAAGTTCAGAAAGCAATGTCTGGTGATTATTCACAAAGTCTGTCATCTGTCCGTTGATATTATTCGGATCACCCCAACGCGCATATTCCTTCGGCATTTCAATCACCGTTTGGTTGAACATGGCATTGGCATTCGCAGAAAGTTTGCTGTATTGATATGCAGTATTCATCACATCGGCATAGCGATTGATAAAGTAATTTTTGTAAATCGAATTTTTTACTGAGTGCAAGAAAATATTGATGTACGGATTATTCGGATCTGCATTGATAAGATCATTAATATGATCGTGACTTGCATCTGAAAATCCGTTGGGGTTCATAGCACCTTCTAAATCGATCAAACAAAATCTCCAGCGGAATCCTGTGGTGTTCGAGCGATAGATTTTGATATTGTTATTCGGCCAATCTGTATTTCCCACCCATGTTTCACCGATGATATAGTCGGTGTAATAATTCATGTCGACATATTTATTTGCGAACGTTAAGAAATTCGGATTCGCAGTATTCAGTACTTTAAATATGTTATATGCTACTAAGAAACTATCTACTGATCCTTCAATAGCACGCAATGTACTTCCATTCCAGAAGCTGAGTGATAAAAGATCCATCGAATCAGGATTTGCATTTTCAAGCTCCTCGAAATATTCGGCATCCCATTTCTCACGTAATTCATACAATCCGAAATATTGTCCGTTGAGATAAACGGTCACAGGGCGCCATGCCGAAAAATAATTATTCGTTTCTTTTCCCATTCCTTGCACATGAGAAGCATCTTTATATGGCAGCGACAAATAATAGTTGCTACCATTGCGCAAATAAATTCTACTGTATTTATCTCGTGCCGGACGATTAGGAATGAGAGGGTAGTTGATAGTACCGTCACCCAAAATAGAATTGTCGAATTCTAAACGGAATGAATGTTGAGGATGCGAGCGACTTCCGCCTGCACCGCCATCGATTTGCATTCCGGCTCTCTGCGAAAAAACTAAATTATTCAATGTATCGAAGTATTCAGCATAAGCAGCTTTTTGCCAATCGAATTCCCAATTAGTAAAGATGCCGTTGTTGCCGTATAAGTTTTTACTATCGGTAACAACCGATAAAATCGGAGTGCTATGAGTGACACCGAAAAGATATGTTGCAGTAGAAGTTGTACTAGGTAATTCGGTAGGAGAAAAGGCTCTTGCCTTTAATACATTCGAATAAAAAATTTGAATAGGTGTCCCGGTATAAAGAGTGGATGAAGAATCAGGATCGTCGCCATTTAATGTATAACGTATTTCTGATGAAGCACTATTCGGATTAGTAAGCGATACTGAAATTAAAGTATTATAAATCCCTGAAGGAACAGAAATTGTTGGTGGATTTAAGTACGAGCTATATTGTTGAGATGAATTATTAGTACTCTCGGGAGTTCCATGTAAGAAGAGTACTATGTTATTAGAAGTATCGGGAAAACAACCGATGCTGATATCGGGATGATCAACATTTACATAAAGTGAACTGAGCAACTGTTGCGTTGGTGAAAATAAAAATACACTGTCTCCAGAACTACTTAATTTAAAGTTGGTATGCATTCGTAAGATGGTATCTGCCGGTTCAAATTCACTAAGTATTTCATTGTATGCAACCGGCTTCATTGAAAAACGGATGTAATCGTAAACAGTATTTGAGTCGGTAGAAACAACATCTAATGCAATCGAGTTTAGAGGACCTGCTGTTAATCCTGCAGCGATTAATTCAGAAGCAGGAATGAGCATTTGATTTTTAGCTGCCCAATACCAATTTCCGTAGGGAGCAGGATAATCGAAAGGAGTATTGTTAGCAGTACCGGTACCGATAACAACACCATTCAATTTTACATTGGGACGCTTCTTAACACGAGTACCCCAAATGGCTTCGCAAATATTCGGACTACCATCTTGAAACGCGAATAACGAAGAATTGTATGAAGTATTCGTTTGGTTAAAAACTGAATTCGTCGAATAGCCAAGAGAGCTATAAGAGCAAACATTAATTAGCAAAGATGATATTCCATCCCATGCTAAAGGAGCAGTGAAATTATGTGTATTCCATCCTACAACGGGAGTATAATTATTTTCGCTGGCAACATACGTAAACGATGCCAGTGGTTTTTTATCCCTACCACTACAGAAAACCACTTTATATTCACCGGGGAGAATGTCAATGTTCGGGAAAGTCCATTTTGTTGGATTATTTACATCATCCGACAAAGCATAATTCAACAAGTGAATCGTGTCGGTTCCCGAATTATAAATTTCAATCCAATCGGGATACTCACCATACTCATCAGCAATTGTAGAATAATTTTTATTAGAACCCTCATTAATGAAAAGTTGAGCGTTTGCATCATTGCAGCATAAACAAACAATGATGAATAGTAATACAAACCGATAAGATTTCATGGTAACGGGGGGGTATTGTTAAGGGAGTGTGGGTGAAAGAGGTGATATTGCTACCCTTTCTAGTGTAATAACAAATATAGGGAATATTAGTTTATTGAGGAAATGGACTAGAGGCAATCGAAAAAAGGCGATAGGCTATAGACAATGGGCTTTAGATTTAATCGCGGAAGGGAAAAAATGACTGAAGGAATGAATGATTGAGTGACTGAATGAGCGTCCAAACGAAATCGTTGCTAACCTATGAAATTTTGGTTTCGATGGAAAAGAAGCAAGATTCAAGGCACAAGATTCAAGAAGATTCCGATCCTGGATTAAATTTTGAAACTAATGAGTGATAAAATTGCGATGCAAGCCTCTGCATCTTTACATTCTCGGCTTCGCCGCCTCCGTGGTCACCGTGCCAAGCAAAGCGTCTCTGTGGTCTCTGTGTTTAAAATGGAGCTTATTTAACCACGGAGACCACAAAGTTTACACAAAGACCACAGAGTTGTTCCTTTTAAATTTCGTTACAATAAAAGAGGTTAATGGAAGATAAATTGCGCAGCAATCTCCGCGCTCGCCGCGTTTAAGCAAAAAGCAACGCGCACCCTGCCTGCCCCCACGGGGCGGTTAAAAAAGAATATTGTTTTAACTACAAATCCAATAGGCTTTCCTTCTACCATCTACCATCGATTATCGATCATCGATCATCTACTTCTCCCCCTAATCAAATAATACACCGGCAATCCCAAGAAAACAATCCCTAGCCCGCTCCAGGTATTTTGTGGTTTGGTGTAGAGAAGGATGATACAAACTGCTGCTGCGAGTACGATGTAAAGAATAGGTAGAATAGGATATGCAATCACCTTATATGGTCGTTCTGCATTAGGTTCTTTTTTGCGTAGAACAAATAATCCGCCGATGGTTACTATGTAAAACAGTAACGACGCAAAAGTAGTGTAGTCGAGTAGATCGCCGTACGTTCCTGAGAGACATAATAAGCTTGCCCAGATAGCTTGCGCTGTTAGTGCATTTCCCGGAACATGATTTTTATTTAGTATACCTGCTTTCTTGAAGAAGAGTCCTTCGTTCGCCATTGCATAATATACTCTCGATCCCGATAAAATAATTCCGTTGTTGCATCCGAACGTCGAGATCATAATTAACGCTGCCATGAAATACACTGCGCTATCACCTAATATTCTCGATGCTGCTGCTGTTCCTACACGATCGTTAG
>JAKPPP010000115.1 GCA_029547265.1 Bacteroidota bacterium | reverse complement strand
AAAAGCAATGTGCCTGATTTTTTTACGGAAGAGGAGATTAGTGATTTCGAGAATTTTCTAGATCAGTTTGAAATTAGAAATGAATCGCGTGATCCTTTAGCGCGTACATTTTTTTATGTGGTGGAGTCAGATGGTAAAATTGTTGGATGCGGTGGATTCGGTGATAAAGAGAATAACAAAATAATTTCGCTCGCTTGGGCACATATTCATCGCGATTATCATAAACACGGCTTCGGAAAATTACTTCTTGAATACAGATTAGAAAAAATTAAATCGCTTTTCCCGAATCAACTTGTCTTTATCGATACTACTCAACATTCCGCTCCTTTCTACATAAAATACGGATTCGTTACTCAAAAAATAACTAAAGACTTTTACGCTCCGGGCCTCGATCGTTGGGATCTTATATTAACAACAAATAACACATCGCTATGAAATATTTAATCGTAGTAGTAGTAGTATTGTTATCGATACCGGTTTTTGCGCAAAGCGATTTAGAATACTTAAATAAAAACGCAGTAGTAGTTAATAATCCGAAGCAATTAAGCGATTCTGTTTACGACTTATTGTCGCCCTATAAATCGATTCTATTCGGAGAAATGCACGGCACAAACGAATCAGCGCCCTTTGTTTATGGATTAGCTACATTATTTGCTAAGCATGGAGATAGTGTATTAGTAGGATTAGAAATTCCATCACGATCGATGAATGCCTTTAAAGAACAAAACACCGATGGCAGTATTTTCCAAAGCGATTTCTTCGCTCATCCACCCTATCAAAGTGGGAAAGAGTCGGTAGCCTGGGCACAACTTATATCAAAGCTTAAAAATAACGCATTAGTCAAATTATTCTTCTTCGATATAAACGCCGACGACCCTTCAGGCTTCAGAGATAGTTTAATGTATCAAAACATCAAAAACGAACAACTGAAACATCCGAATTACAAATTAATTACGCTTAGCGGCAATTATCACAATCGATTAAATACTGCCAATAATCTTTATGATTATTTTATTCGCGATACAAGCTCATCGCTATCAAAAAATATTTGCACATTAAACATGGAATATAAAGAAGGAAGTGCAAATGCTAATTTCAAGAAAGGATTAGAAATAAAACAACTTGGCAGTTATCCCTCGATTTATAATTCGCAACCGAATCTCGAAAAATATTTACTGCTCTTCTCTAATAATGCGGAATATCAATACAACGGATTTTACTTTGTAAAGACGATTACTCCAGCTTCGATGACGGGGCATTAAAAAAAATAGCAACTTTTCTTTTAAACGCCCTATCGGGGCAGGCGGGGACGCTTTGCTTTTATTTAAACGGGAGGACGCTATGCTTTTTTTATTTAAACGCAGAGACCGCGAAGGCGCTTCGCTTGGCGCGGAGACCGCAAAGGCGGCGAAGCCGAGGATGTAAGGACGCAGAGATTGCTACGCAATTTTTTATCCCATTGATTTCTTAGATAAGAACGAAATATAATTGAATCTTGTGACTTATTATTTTCACGCAGAGTCGCAGAGCCGCAAAGTTTGGACGCTGATTTTTCTCGAGTGTTAAAGTCGCAAAGATTGCTACGCAATTTGGTAGCCCATTGACTTCTTCAATGCTACCGAAATCATCTTGAATCATGTATCATGAATCCTGCATCCTTTCTATTTGAAACAATATCTCATTGGCT
>JAKPPP010000113.1 GCA_029547265.1 Bacteroidota bacterium | reverse complement strand
TTATTGAACTCCTCCCAAATATCGATCAACTATAAATTAGAATTTCCAGGCATTGTTTTGTGCTGGTTCATTACTTCTTCCGGTGTCTTTCCGTTTAAAGAACTGTGCGGTCTGAAGCAATTATATTCCATTCTCCATGCTTCTATCTTTTCAAGGGCATCTTCCATTGACATGAACCAACTTGTATTTAAACATTCATCTCTGAAGCTCCCGTTGAATGATTCGATGAATGGGTTGTCCGTTGGTTTTCCTGGTCTTGAGTAATCTAAAGTTACATTATTTGTATGAGCCCAGCGATCAAAATCCTTACTTGTAAATTCAGTTCCGTTGTCTACCTGTATTCTTTTTGGTGTAACTCCGTATTTCATTTTCAATGATTCCATTACTTCAGCAACATTGATTCCAGTGAATGATGTTTTTACTTCAATTGCATAACAGAAACGACTAAAATTATCGACTATAGTTAATGCTCTCAATTTTCTTCCGTTAAAGAGTTGATCGTGTACAAAATCCATCGACCAGCATTGATGTAAATTAGAGAGTTCAGGTCGTTCCATTCTATTTGCGGCAGCTTTTGATCTTCGTGGTCTCTTACTTCTGAGATTCAGCCCTTCTTCACGATAGATACGCCTTACACGTTTGTGATTGTCTGGCCAGCCTTCACGACGTAACAGGATATGAATACGTTCCTCACCATACCGTACCCTTGAAACTGCGATCTCTTTTATTCGCTGTCTCAAAGGAGCATCATCACGTCGTCGTGGTTTATATCTTAAAGCTGTTCGTCCAATATCGACCAACATGCAAGCTCTTCGATCCGATATCCTGTAATTTTCTATCATGGTCAAAGCAAGTTGCCTGAGCTGTCGAAGCTTTAAACATTTTTTTTTAAAACATCTTGAAGCATTTGTTTATCCAGAGCAAGATCTGCAACGATCTGCTTAAGGCGGCTGTTTTCTTCTTCCAACTGCTTAAGCTTCTTAAGTTCCGCTACACCCAGGTTACCATACTTTTTTTTCCAGTTGTAAAATGTAGCATCGCTGATCCCAAGCTTACGGCAGACTTCTTCTACCTTAACGCCATTGTCCGCCTGGCGTAATGCAAATACGATTTGTGCTTCAGTAAATTTTGACTTTTTCATGAGCAAATTTTCATTTTTTAAGTTATGAATAATTGCCCGTTTTTTCCAATTTAGAGTGGACCAGTTTTAGGGGAGGAGGTCA
>JAKPPP010000107.1 GCA_029547265.1 Bacteroidota bacterium | reverse complement strand
GCGGGGTCTCCGCCCTTTTTGTATATTTCTACTAATTCATTGATTAGCTTTTTCCGGATTTGCTCCACTTGCATTGCGAAATATTCCGCCGCCTTGTCAGACATTTGCGCCAAGTAATCGCTCCTCGAATGTTAATGGTTTAGGTTTCTCAGCTGCTTTAATTGTGCCAGTTAATTTAGCGTTCTCTTCCAGTCGTTTTTTTAGTTCGTCTTCTGGTGTATCTGGTGATTGCGCTTTCATATAATCCAGAGGTGTGCTTATATTATGCGAAAATTCCCAATCCCATCGCCTTCGTTCTTCATCCGGATTTATTGGAAATTTCACTTCGGCAAAATCAACGTGCATATCCTTCGCTGGCAATGCTTTACCAGTATCGTGTTCATAGACTAATTTTTCCTTAGCGAATATATCTCGCTCCCAGCGTCGGCAATGCTCAATATCATTTTTCCAAGAATTCAATAGGTCAATATTCTTGACTACTAATGCGAACCCGCTCTCAGCGTTACCTGATAGCTCCCACTTCATTGTGATATTATAGTTCATTGCTATTGTGTTCATCTGGAATTTTATTACTTCGATACTGGCGAGGAAATTCGGCTGTAAGTCCAGTATCCCTATTTGTGCATTCTCACCAACAACTTTTACTACTTTGTTGTAACCAAACTCTACTTCGGTATCTCGCAAGTCAGTAGCACCGCCAGCGGTGGCATATACTTGCTTGAATGATTGCCAGCGGAATTCATAATTTAGCTCAGTCAAGGCAAGGTCGATCATTAGGTTACTGTCTACAAGATCGAAAGCGCCACCCCGCCATATATCTTCTATGACATCGTCAAACCGTAATAGAGCATGTGGTAATTCACCATATTCGTTTAACATATCGGGATTGATTCCATAGTCTTCTTGGTTTTTGAGGCGCTTCCCGTCATTAGAAAATACGAAATGGTTTTCTCTATCCCAGTATTCCCATATCCGCTTGTTGTCATTAGTCTGAATAGGATACATTACTGCTGCTGGATATTCAATATCTTTTACATCCTCGAATATATAAAAATATCTGATTATCTGGTAATTGAAATATTGGTCATTACCATTAGTCCTTAGCCACGGGCGCACTAAGATAAAAGGCATTAGTCGGGCTTGCTGTTCACAGGTCTTCAGTCGGACGTTTTTATTACGAATCAGCTCGTTATATTTATCGGCATTACCAGTGATAATTCGCTCGGGTGGATTGTGGTAAACCATACTCAGCTTGCTGACAATGTGCTTCGTTAAGTTAATATATGAATATGGCATTCCTTCTTTATCTTTGCGTTTGATTAGCTCAGCAATATAAGGGATATGATCACCCTCGAAAAAATCTATTTGCTTCTCAAGGCGTGCCATCATTCGGTCGTCTTGCTGAGCTCTGAATTGCTCAATATTTTTTTTAATTGTGTCTTCTGCTGTATTTATCAATATCATAATGACTGACTCCCAAATGTTGATTTTCGGATTGGAAACAAATAATTAATCATATAGCCTACCGAATCGCTAATATGGACCAGCCCCGATTTCTCTTGTGTTTTATCCAGCCGTCCATCTGCTGTAGTCATTACCTTATTCCAATCATTTATGATTTTAGGACAGTTTTTGGGATTGACAAAGTAATGTGACTTCCCATCGCCAGCTCTCATTTTAGAATTAACTGCATTAATTCGGTCTTTCTGATGAGGATTGGCGGATAATGCTCGCACTTTGAATCCCGCCTTCTGGAGTAATTCAATATCCGACCTTGTAGCATTACTACTCATACTCGCACCGGTGGAATCCGGATAGATTATGCAATCTTCAATTGGAAATAATTGTTTAATATGTTCAATCATTTCATATGTGTTTGAATGATTCAAATACGCCTCGCCAAATTGATATATATTATCACCTCGTATATGATGGAATGACGCTGTCATCGGATCGACATTGAAGTCCATACCGATGTGGACTGTTTCGCCCTTATTATATTCAAGTGACAAATCAAGATTCTTTTCGCTGAATGCCCAATAGGCTAACCCTGCATAGCTCTCGAATGAACCTTCATATTCTTGCCGGAATGTGCGTTCATCTAATTGCATTTTAGCTGCATATATTTCCTCTTGTGTCAATACATCGCTGGAAAACCAGTGATAATAACACCATTGCGGATCGTTTTTCGATTCGGCAAATGCACCAATTTTCGGCTGTGTTTTCGGTAATGCGCCATCGCAAGCGTATAGCGCTAAATCATATAGGAAATTGATCCCTTCGGGCACACCATCGAGTATTGCCCAGCCATTAGTATCGCTCAATACCGGTCGAATATTCTCACCCCAAGCAGTTTCTTTGACATTGCCAATTTCGGTTATGTGGCAACCG
>JAKPPP010000081.1 GCA_029547265.1 Bacteroidota bacterium | reverse complement strand
ATAGGACAGGGAGGGAATCATTGTAAACGTTGATATGTTTTTACCTGAACAGAAAATCCAATAAAACGAAAAAAGTGTTCGACCTTTATCGGATTTGGTGTTCGACCTTTATCGGATTTGGTGTTCGACCTTTATCGGATTTGGTGTTCGACCTTTATCGGATTCAGTGTTCGAGGTTGAGTGGATTTTACAAGGAGGCGTAAAGATATGTTTATTGAAAGGCTTGAAAACTTCTATCTGCAGGTGTTACGAATTGTTATCCTCATAATCGCATCGATTGCCTTGCTCGTGGCTGTGGTTGCTGGTGTTAGGAGTGGTGTTTTGTATTTCGCCAAGGCCAGCCTAATTCCCGAAACAATTAAAGGTGAAACAAATCCTACCTTTGATAAATTTGTCAAGTTTCAGCAGAGCAAGAAGGACAACAAACCCACTGAAACACCCTTACCGACACCGGCCTCGATAGAAGAAGCTAATACATTCAGAGAGGAACGCGAAAAGATAGTCTCTGCGATCGATCGTTTTAATCGGGAGGTCAACAGTATTAGCCCAGAATTGACGACATTGAAGGAACAAATACTAAAGGTCACAAACCAATTGCCCCAAGGCATTCGTTCAGATTACATTAACAGTCTTATAACATTCACAAGTGATTTAGAAAAGAATATTCCTACCGCCAAATCCTTGAAGGATCAGGGAAAACTCAACTACGACATCATGGAAGGCTTGAGTTGGCATCTTAACTCGTTTAAGAAAGAGATTGAAAACATTCGTAATCAAAATCAAGCTGCATTAAATCAAATTGCTGAACGACGAGCAGAGATACCCTTTTGGCTTTATACTTCATTGATAGCATTTGGGTTTTTCCTTGTAATTGTCTTTTATTCTATTCTTGTAAAGATTGAACGTAACCTAAGACACACCAATGCAACAAATGCTTGAATTTCAAATTAACTGGCTGGAGAGTTAGAGAAAAGATGCCATAACGAGTCGATGAACCAGATCGCTGTCCGGCTGGGCCGCGTCGCCGACTTCTACGTTAAGACCTTTGCACGGTAAATTATCCTTAAATGTCTTGTAACTATATGATAAATATGGTATATTGGTGAATATTAAACCCTCAGGAGACCTCCCCATGACAGATAAATTCACCACAAAAGGTTTTGCCGATTACTTTATA
>JAKPPP010000070.1 GCA_029547265.1 Bacteroidota bacterium | reverse complement strand
TTGTTATATAAAGGTCCTTTGGGCTTTTTGGGAAAGATCCAATTTCGGTTACCGTCTTTATTGATAGTTGCTATGCTATCGCGGAAAGATTCCTGGTCTTTTCTTCCGGTAGCTTCGGATGAGATGCTCACGTTATTTTATTTGTTAGATTTTATTTTGCTATTGCCGTGGCAGCACTATCAGCAGCAGGGGCAGCAACTGTGCTATCCTTTGGTGCTGAGTCGTCAACCCACTTGTCGCCTTGTGGGTCTTTGCCATTGGCAGGTTTTGTTCCTTGTAAACTTAATACGAAGCTCGCTACTTCCTGAATTTTCTTAGGTGATAATTGAGCCTTCCAGCTAATCATACCTTTTGCAGGAACTCCGTTTGTTACAGTAGTGAATACATTTTTGATACCACCGCCATGAATCCAGAATTCATCAGTAAGATTTGGTCCAACCAAACCTTCTCCGTTTTGTCCGTGACAAGCAGCACAGTTCTTTACGAATGTTTCTTTACCGGCTGCTATAGCTTCAGGAGTGTTCAATACCGTTACAGTTTCAGATGTTACCATATCCGCCATTTTAGCATTGCGCTCTTTTTGTTGAGCTTCTGCTTGTGCAACCTCATTAGTGTACTCTTGAGCTTGCGAAGGACCTGTATGCAATACTTGGTAGTTGATCACATATACGAATGCGAAAATAATAGTGAGATAGAATCCCCATACCCACCATGGTGGAAGGGCATTGTCTAATTCGCGAATGCCGTCATAGTCATGGTGTAACATTACGCCAGCTTCTCTCTCTACAGGAACCGCTTTCGTTAAGAATTTACGGTCGATAACTTGCCAGAATGTTTCTTTCGATTCTTCTGCTACTTTTACTTGCTCCGCTTTAGCTGCTTCAGCAGGCACCATTCCTTTCGTAATTGTTTTTATTACTCTTGCCATTACTACAATAGCAATAAACATTATGATGAATAGAAACGCGATATAGTAAAAGCTCCAGTTATAGAATATAGTAGGAATTTCTCCTGATGGTGCTGCAGTAGCCGCAGAATCTGCCGGAGCCTGAGCCATTAAGCTGCCTGTAGTTAACAGGCAAAGCATTAATAATTGTATGATACGATATTTATTTTTCATACTGATTTTTTTTAAGCGTTGGAATCTTCGTTTGATTGAAGTGGTAGTTGGCTGATTGTTTCCATTTCTTTTTTGTCGGCTTTCGTTACATATAGAATAAGTGTAACAAAAAAGACAAAGAATACGATTAGTGAAAACATCGGATAGATACCAACACCTGCAATTTGTTCTAAATATTGACGAAACATAATTTCTCTTTTTTAGTGTTAGTTAGCTCCGGCAATTTTATCTGCCTTGATGTCAGTTCCAAGTCGTTGTAAGTATGCAATTAGCGCAACTAATTCTTTATTGCTTTCAATTCCGGCTCCGCTTGCTTTTAGATCAGCAGCAATAGCATTTGCTTGTTGCATTAAGTCCGCATTTGCTTGTTGATCGTATCCTGCAGGATATGGTACTCCTAATGTGATCATTGCTCTGATCTTGGCAGGTGTAGATGCTGTATCTAAATTGTTTTCTGATAGGAATTCGTAAGGTGGCATGATAGATCCCGGAGACATTGTGCGTGGGTCAATCATGTGGTGATAGTGCCATACGTTAGGATATTTTCCTCCTACACGTAATAAATCCGGACCGGTACGTTTCGATCCCCATTGGAACGGATGATCATAAATGTATTCACCTGCTTTCGCATATTCTCCGTAACGTTCTGTTTCGTGACGGAAAGGACGAACCATTTGCGAGTGACATGTATAACATCCTTCTCTGATGTAAATATCACGTCCTTGTAATTCAAGTGGAGTGTAAGGTTTTACGCTCGCAATTGTAGGGATATTTGATTTGATCATGAATGTTGGAATCATTTCTACCATTCCACCAATCAAAATCAAGACTGTACTTAACAATAACATTTGAACCGGACGACGTTCAATCCAACGATGCCAGTGACCTGTAGGCTCAACAGTTAATTTTTCTAATGCAGGTGCTTCAGCAGCTTCTTCTGCTAATAAATTACCTGTGCTCATCGTTTTAACTAAATTGTAAACCATTACAATTGCTCCTGATAAGTAAAGCATACCACCAAATGCACGTAGTTTATACATCGGCATTAACTGCGTTACTGTTTCAAGGAAGTTTGGATAACGTAATACTCCGTCCGGCGTAAATTCTTGCCACATGATATATTGTGTGAATCCAGCCCAATACATAGGTACTGTATAGAATAAGATACCTAAGGTAGCAATCCAGAAGTGGAAACTTGCCATTTTAGCTGAATACAATTTAGTTTGGAAAATTCGTGGTATTAACCAGTATAAGATACCGAATGTTAACATACCGTTCCACCCTAATCCACCAATGTGTACGTGGGCAATTGTCCAGTCTGTAAAGTGAGAAATCGCATTAACTGATTTTAATGATAACATCGGACCTTCGAATGTCGACATACCATAAGCTGTAATCGCTACAACCATGAATTTTAATACTACGTCTTCACGTACTTTATCCCATGCACCACGTAGTGTAAGTAATCCGTTGATCATACCACCCCAAGATGGAGCAATTAACATGATTGAGAATACTGTTCCTAATGATTGTGCCCAATCAGGTAAAGCTGAATATAATAAGTGGTGAGGACCAGCCCAAATGTAAAGGAAGATCAATGCCCAGAAGTGGATAATCGATAAGCGGTACGAATACACAGGACGATTAGCTGCCTTCGGAACGAAATAATACATCAATCCTAGATAAGGAGTTGTTAAGAAGAATGCAACCGCATTGTGTCCATACCACCATTGAACTAACGCATCTTGAACACCTGCATATACTGAATAACTTTTCAGAATGCTTACAGGGATTTCAATGCTGTTTACAATGTGTAATACCGCAACTGTTACTACCGTCGCAATGTAGAACCAAATGGCTACATATAAGTGACGTTCTCTTCTTTTAATGATAGTACCAAACATGTTGATACCAAAAATTACCCAAACAAGAGCAATTAGAATGTCAATTGGCCATTCTAATTCAGCATACTCTTTTCCGGTAGTATGTCCAGTGAGTAATGTTAATGCGGCAAGTACGATAATCGACTGCCATCCCCAGAAGTGAAGCTTACTTAGTAGATCACTAAACATTCTGGCTTTGCATAACCTTTGCAAAGAGTAATATAACCCCATATAAATTCCGTTTCCAACGAATGCAAAGATGATTGCGTTGGTGTGAACCGGACGAACGCGTCCAAAGGTTAGTAACTCTCCGAAGTTAAGGCCGGGGAAGGGAATTTGCAATGCAGCTATTAAGCCGACTAACATGCCTACGATACCCCATACCATAGTGGCAACTGCGAAATTGCGCACTATGCGGTTATCATAACTAAACTTTTCGATAGTCATAAAATGTTAAGATTTAGAATTGTTATCAGATTGGTTATTGTCTTCGTCGAATAATATGCGTACCGCTGGCGATACATCGTCTTCGTATTGTCCTGATTTAACGGACCATAAAAAGGCTATCAGAAATCCGGTAGCCACTAAAAGACTAGCGGTGATTAATATCAGTATTACTTTCATAGCGTTCACAAAACTAAAGGCACTAGCCTATGTAATAAATGATGGCAATTAGGATTTGAAGTGATAATAGTCAGTAATTAGTTGTTGCACTATCTAAGTTTCAACCTTCTTGCTTTTATTGAACTTGCTATCACTGTGTATATTACTAGTGATGATGTACTTATTGGCATTAAAATGGCTGCAATAACCGGCGATAAGGTTCCTTGAACTGCAAACCATAGTCCCAATGCATTGTAGAATAATGATATAACGAAACTAATAATAATGATTCTTTGTCCCGCTTTGGCAAATCGGATTACTTCCGGCAATTTATTGAAGTGCTGTCCTAAAATAATTCCGTCGCAAGCAGGAGTGAAGTTGTTAATGTCAGATGATAGCGCTATTCCGACATTACTTTGCATTAATGCCCCTGCGTCGTTTAATCCATCGCCTACCATCATTACTTTGTTTCCATGATCTTGAAGTGACTTAATATAGTTAAGCTTGTCAGATGGTTGTTGGTTGAATAAAAGGTGTGAGTTTTTATTCAGCATTTTTTCTAAATACGGACGTTCTCCTTCGTGATCACCGCTAATAACTGAAAGTTGGAAGTTGTTTGCTGTTAGCTTATCTGCAACTTCTTTTACAGATGTTCGGTATTTATTGCGGAACAGGAAATAACCCTTTGTGTCGTCGTTAATACGAACATATACACGCGAATTTTTGAAGTCGTTATTGTCAAATACATTCCTTCCTGCAAATTGAAGATTTCCGATTCTTAAATAATTTCCGTTCACATAGCCTTCAACTCCTGATCCCGGTATCTCAATTATATTGTCGATTGTATCGTGGTTAGAGTAGGGCTTAAGCTGCTTGCATATCATTATACTTAACGGATGCGATGAACTGGAAGCTATGCTGAATATATTTCGATATTCTTCGTCGCTTAACTGATCTCCATGAAATTCAACATCTGAACTTTCTGGTTCTGTCAGCGTTCCTGTTTTGTCAAATACGATTGAGTTGATATCTGCCAGTCGTTCTATTACATCGGCATTTCTAAGGTAAATTCCTTTCTTGCCTAATATGCGTAGCATATTCCCAAAGGTGAAAGGAGCAGAGAGTGCCAATGCACATGCACAAGCAATTACTAATACTGCAGTGAATGCATTAATTGCTCTTGTTACATCGGTATTATACCAATAGGCAAAGGAGGTAACTGCAATTGTAATCGTTCCTAATACAAACCAACGGCTGATGGCACTAACCATTTTCTGGAATCCGCTCTTGCGACTGCTTTTATCAGGAAGTTGATTCCAAAGTTGAGTAAGGTAGCTATGCGAAATTTCTTGTTGTACTAGT
>JAKPPP010000068.1 GCA_029547265.1 Bacteroidota bacterium | reverse complement strand
TTGTCCCGATAACATGAGTCAGTTGGAGCGTTGCCGTAATTGGTATATCGCTTATAATTCCCCCGATTATTTTAACTGCGGATTTTATGGTACTATACCTGAATGTTATCCGAACTCCGGCACAGGGCTAGTAAGTATGTTAGGCGGAAATTATTCCATCATGACAACCGTTCCGTACAATGAACTTATTAAAACAAAACTCTTAGCGCCTTTGAAAAAAGGGAAACGGTATTTGGTGAAATTTCAACTCGGACTAGGCTTTTATTCTGATCCGATTAATTTCATCGACTTCGGATTGTTTTTCTACAATCATTATAACACATTAACTTATTCATCATACGGAAATGAATGTTTTCCTGAGAAGCCGCAGATTAATATTAACCCGATGCAGTTGACAAAAAACACTTATACCTCATTCTCGTTTTGTTATGAGCCTATTGAAGATATGGATAGCTTATTGATAGGTCCATTTTGCAATTACCTTACAGCAACTGCGCCCTTGGTATTGATAAATTTTATGTTTGACGATTTGTCGATTACCGAGATTGGTGAGTTAGATTTTACTTCCGACAAAACTGTTTTGTGTGATAGTGGAGTTGTGAATTTCACTTCGTTGGCAGATACTGTTTATACTGTTAAGGCATGGGGCTTTGAAGGAGCTAATCCCGATACTTCAACAAGTGTAAATCCAACCGGAATATTTTACAATCAACAAGGCACTTACGATGTTTTTATGGTCACGAAAAGTGTATGTGGAATAAATACTGTGATTTACCGTGATTATATTAAGGTGCAATCCGACAGCAATTATTTATTCGACAACGATACATTAACTCGATGTTCGAGTGATGTTGTTCAATTGTCAATTATACCAGGTGTTTACAAAAGCATTCAATGGAATAACGGATTTACAGGGAGGGCTCAGTACGTTAATGAAGATGGATGGTATAGATGTTCTGCTGTTGGTGTTTGCGATACTATAGTAGATTCAATTTATGTCGACAGTCGTTATTGCCCTTGTGATGTTTTTGTTCCTTCTGCTTTTACGCCCGATGAAGACGGAATTAATGATATTTTTAGGGCCTACGGTGAAGTCAGTAATTTTCATTTGCGAGTGTATAATCGCTACGCTCAAATGATATTTGAAAGTGATCAAATTGATCTAGGGTGGGATGGAACCCACGAAGGACAAAAAGTTCCTCTAGGAGTATATGTTTACAGAGTCGATTTTGTTAACTGCAAAAACGAATTCGTTACAAAACGAGGAGTGGTAACAGCGTTGTATTGATGCGAAATTGTTCGCAATTTAATTATAATACGATAAGGTTAAATACTAAACAGAACAGCTATTTCCTCCTTCCTTCATGCCTGCTTTCTTTAAGATATCTTCCATTAAACACCATTTTGTGAAGCTTGATTGAATGAGATTTACTGCAACGAAGGCAGTGAAGAAATAAAAATATTCATTCACAAAATATCCCAATAAAAGTGAAATTAACACAAAGCTTCCTGCAATTAATTTAATGGCATTGTTTATTGTCATAGCGGTCATTTTAATTGCAAAGTACAGTAAAATGAAAAAGTTTTATCGTGACAAATGTTACGTTTTAAAATGTTTTAACTCGCGAAAATGATGTGGTTTTCATTCAAAAATAATTTCACATTTATTGCTTTTTAAATTGTATTTTAGCTTTTCAGAAACAAAAATAATTTTGTTTGGTTGAGTATATAAAAGTTCTAATTCTATTTTTTTGATTTCTGACTTGCATGCGATTCGAGATACTTCAGTGAATATTTTTAGATCTGAATTGAAGAAAAAATCGCCTTCTTTTTGCATGTTATTTAGGCGACAAAACTGTTCTATGTTTTCATAGGTGTTTTTGTCGACTTTAATCGTGATGGAACTGATCTTTTTAAATAGCCTTGGATATTTTTTTCCGTTTGATAAAATCTTGTTGAATTCGGAAAATGTTATTTCCTTGGTCAATTCGTCGCCTTCGAATCCTATGTAGTTTAAATATTCTGTTTGATATTCTAAAAAACTTAATTCGATATTCGATTTTGAGTGTAAAAGTTGAACGGTTTTGTACCAAGGAATTATAGTGTCTGTTTCATTAAGATTTGTAATCTGAGTGTCTATTTTAAAATTGTTTTTTCCCGCTTCTTCAACAATTTTATTTAACTCGCCGATTTTTCTGGTCTTAAATTCTATTCCGAAATCTCCTAAATTGTCTCCGAATTGTCCGGTTGGTTTAGGTTTGAAGAATTCTATGGTGGCAGCTTCTCCAATAGCATATTTGCCATTATAGTTGTCGGAGTTTGTCTGCGTTGATTGCTCTCTCGTAATAAATAAACTGTCCTTTATGTAGTTGTCTTTAAATATTGATTCGTAGGTTGATGAATCGATGCAAATAAAGATCGTGTTGAAGTCTGTCGTGGGACGTATTTGTGAAAATGCAAAGTTCGATATAAAGAGTAGCGCGATAAGTTTCTTCATTTAATGGTTGTTGGGGGTGGTTCAAAATTATTTTTCTGATTCAAATAATTCCTTTCTCAACTCATTCGCAGTTTTTCTGCTTCCATCGTGACTCCATCCCGGAGGCATGAAAATGTATTTAAGTTTATTGGTAAAGGATACCGGCTGTTTTAAATCTTGAATTATTGATTCCCATTCGTGAGTTACTATGCGAACAGGATGATGTGGTTGATCTAAAGGTTTGGTTAGTCCGAAGCGCACCGGATCTTTATCTTCTTCTTCTTGGAAAGTGCCGAATATTTTATCCCATATAATTAATACCATACCCATGTTCTTATCTAGATATCGAACATTGCTGGCATGATGTACTCTATGGTGCGAAGGACTAACTAATAATACTTCATACCACTTCGGCATCTTTTTTATAAACTGCGTGTGTACTAAAATTCCATAAATCTGCGTAGCTGCATATACAAAGATGATATCGATTGGTTGGAATCCTAAGAGCGCTAAAGGAATAAAATAAATAAAACGATAAAGTGGTTGTAGCACCGACGAACGGAAGCCTGTTGTTAAGTTATATTCTTCAGATGAATGATGTGTGACATGAACTGCCCAGAAAAAGCGACAGTAATGATCAATACGATGCTCCCAATAATAAGCTAAGTCTTCCAGTACAAAAATCATTACCCAATAGAGTAGGGGCGATGACCATGTTTCGATGATTCTGTGATTATAAAACCATAAAAGTATAGCAACATAAATAACACGGAAAAGCAAATCTAATCCTGCATTCAGCGCACTTAAATAAACATTAGTGATTGTTTCTTTTACTGTGTAATATCCTTTTACTTTTAGGTGACTCAGCAAGATCTCTAATAAAATTACGAAGGCGTAAAGAGGAGTGCTGATGAGTAATATCCACTGTTCTTTTAATGGCATGTATTTACAATTTGTTAATGCAAAAATAAGGAACAGGCACTTATCAATTTAAAAAGCCCCGATAATTTATCGGGGCTTATGATTTATATCCTTTCGAAGATGCCGGCGGCACCTTGGCCTGTCCCGACACACATCGTTACCATTCCGTATTTCTGTTGGCGGCGTTCAAGTTCATTCATTACTTGTACCGTCAGTTTTCCTCCTGTACAGCCTAAAGGATGCCCTAGAGCAATAGCTCCGCCGTTTACATTCACTTTGTCGGTGTTTAAGTCGAGCGTGCGACAAACAGCTAGCGATTGAGATGCGAAAGCTTCATTGAGTTCTATGATATCGAGATCTTCTTTTTTTAATCCCGCACGTTTTAATGCTGCTGGAATAGCCTCTACCGGTCCGATTCCCATGATGCGAGGTTCAACACCTGCAACAGCATAACTCACGAAGCGTAGTCGAGGAGTTGCATTCAGTTGCTTCAGCATTTTTTCTGAAACTACTAATACAAATGCAGCGCCGTCGCTTGTTTGTGATGAGTTACCGGCAGTAACACTTCCTCTCGCATCGAATACTGGTTTTAAGAGGGAAAGTTTTTCGATTGAAGTATCCGCTCTCGGACCTTCATCAGTATCCATTATCGACGAACGCTTTTGTTTTTTCTCGTTCGCATCGAGGAAAGTTTCTTCTATTGTAAAAGGAACAATCTGATCTTTGAAATAACCCGACTTAATAGCATTAATTGCTTTTTGGTGCGAGTTATAAGAAAACATATCTTGATCTTCTCTGCTTACATTGAATTCGCGAGCTACCGCTTCTGCAGTAAGTCCCATACCCCAATAATAATCGGGATGGTTTTTTGCTAATTCATAATTAGGGACAATCTTCCATCCACCGAAAGGTATCGGACTCATACATTCTACTCCTCCGGCAATGATGCAATCTGCCATGCCTGCTTGAATTTTAGCTGCAGCAATAGCAATAGTCTCTAATCCACTGGCGCAATATCTATTTACCGTTACACCCGGAACTTTGTAAGTGTCGAGGCCCATCAAAGAAATCATTCTCCCGATATTTAAGCCTTGTTCTGCTTCAGGAGTAGCATTTCCTACAATAACATCGTCGATAAGTTCTTTGTCGAGATTAGGCACTGCTGCCATAAGGTGTTTAATTACTGCCGATGCTAAATCATCGGGACGAGTAAATCTGAATTTACCTTTAGGAGCTTTGCCTACTGCGGTACGAAAACCGGTTAAGATATATGCATTCATAGAATCCTTTTTACTGAATTAAAAACGAAATGTTCGCTTATGCATCAAACATAAATCGCGTCAACTTTCCACCATAAAGATAGTGTAAACGCAAAATAAAAACCCGCTCTTTTGAAGCGGGTTTTTTATGATTTATTTCTTGGTAGTATCTGTCGGTGCAGGTGCTGATCCCGGTGCAGGAGCTGTTCCGCCTTTTGGATCTTTAGCTCCTTTTCCGCCTTTTTTAGCATCAGCCGCTTTCTTCGCTTCTGCTGCTTTTTTAGCTTCGTCGGCTGCTGCTGCTTTGGTGTCAACTCCGTCTTTATAAGTAACAGTGTTAATCAACTGTCCTTTACGGTTAAATGAGCGCCACTCACCGTCTTTTTTATTGTTTTTGTAGCTTCCTTCTGAAGAAATTTCTCCGTCTTCATAGTAGCGTGTCCACTTTCCGTCTTTCTTCCCTGCTAAATATTCACCTTCTTGCTTTACGGATCCTGAATAATAATATCGCTTGTAAGTACCTTCTTTAATACCGTTTTGGTATTCTAGTTCTTCCATCGTTTTACCGTACGGATAGTACTTTTTAGAGATTCCTTGGCGTTTGTCGTTAACGTATTCAACTTCGTTAATCAAGTCTCCAAGCGAATTGTACGTTCTCCACGCACCTTGTTTTTGACCCAGCTCATCGGTTTTATTGCGATGTTTTTCTCTGCCCGGGGCATACTTTGGTTTTTCTTCTGATTGTGAATGACCGATAAATGGCATCATCAAAAGAAACAGAACAAGCATACGGAACTTATGCATATAGTAGGTATTTAGAATCGTGCTAAAATTAATAACTAATTTAATTCCTAAGGGGTTTTCCGGTAGTTAAAATTGATTGAATTCTTTCAAGCGTCTTTTTTTCGCCTGTTAACGACAGAAATGCCTCTCTTTCAAGGTCTAACAAGTATTGTTCCGACACCAAAGATGGTGCCGAAAGGTCGCCTCCGCACATAACATAGCCCAATTTTTGACTAATTAGCTGGTCATGTTCCGAAATATAATGGCCCGAAAGCATACTATTTGCTCCAACCCAGATCAATCCCAAGCCACTTTTTCCCAGAACTTTTATATCTTTTCTTTGAATCGGTTGGGTATATCCGGCATCGGCCATTTCAATTGCTGCGCGTTTTGCATCGGCAATTAAGCGACTTCTGTTTAAACTGATTTCGTCACGCCCAAGTTTCAAAATTCCCATGTCAAATGCTTCAGCAGCGCTAGTCGATACTTTGGCTTGTCCAATGGTAAGGAACTTTTCGCGTAGCGTATTGGTTTCGATATCTCCGTCCTTGGTTCCATCCGCAAAGCGTAAAGCGAATTCTTTTGTCCCGCCGCCACCGGGGATTAATCCAACCCCAAATTCTACCAGTCCGGTGTATAATTCGGCATGCGCTTGAACTTTGTCGGCATGTAATGTCATTTCACATCCGCCTCCTAAAGTCAACCCGAATGGTGCAACAACAACCGGAATAGATGAGTATCTTACACGCATGTTCATTTGCTGGAACATTCGTATCGCCATGTCGATTTCGTCGTATTCTTGCTCTATGGCCATCATAAATACCATGGCCAAATTAGCACCGGCCGAGAAGTTGGCTCCGTCGTTTCCGATAACTAACCCTTTATAATTCTTTTCGGCAAGTTCAATGGCTTTGTTAACTCCCATTACCACATCACTGCCCATCGTATTCATCTTAGTATTGAATTCGCAACATAATACATCGTCGCCAATATCAATTACATTGCATCCTCCATTGGTCCATACAGTTTTTGTCCCGCGTAGCGGATGTAAAACAACGTAGTTCTCTTGTCCCGGAATCAGTTGATATTTTCCTGATGTAATATCGTAGTAAAGCTTCTTGCCATTTTCGATACTATAAAAGGAGTTGATTCCTTTTTCAAGCATTTGATAAACCCATGCAGCCGGTTTAAATCCTGCGGCTTCCATGGCTTTTACAGTCGAAGGAACGTCGAATAAATCCCATGTTTCATACGGACCGATTTCCCATCCGAAGCCCGCTTCTAACGCTGCGTCTATACGAAAAACTTCGTCGGCGATTTCAGGAATTCTTTCACTTACATATTGAAAGAGTCCGTAGAACGATTCACGGTAAAAATCTCCGGCTTTGTCTTTGCCTATAATAAGTACTTTTAATCGTTGACGTAAATCGTCGATTGTTTTGGTTGATTCTAATGTTTCGAATTTGGCTTTTACCTGTGGACGATATTCGAGTGTTTTTAAGTCGAGAGCAAGTATATCTGACTTGCCTTTCTCATTCTTAACTTTCTTGTAAAATCCTTGCTTTGTTTTATCTCCAAACCATTTTTGTTCTACCATTTTACTGATGTAACTCGGTAGTTCAAACATGGCATTCTTTGAGTCGTTTGGTACGCCTGCTTTTAGTCCGTTGGCAACATGCACTAATGTGTCGAGTCCAACTACATCGCAGGTGCGGAAGGTTGCCGATTTCGGGCGACCAATTACAGGTCCCGTTAGTTTATCAACTTCTTCAACTGTTAATCCCGATTTTTCTACTTGATGGAACAACGATAAAATGCTGAAAACTCCAATGCGATTTGCAATAAAAGCAGGAGTGTCTTTACATAACACTGTAGTCTTTCCAAGATGTAAATCGCCATAATGCATTAGGAAATCGATTACTGAAGGATCAGTATCCGGTCCCGGAATGATCTCGAGTAATCGCAAATAGCGTGGAGGATTGAAAAAGTGCGTTCCGCAGAAATTTTTGCGGAAATCTTCGCTTCTTCCTGCCGACATAATATGTATCGGAATACCTGACGTATTTGATGTAATCAATGAGCCCGGCTTGCGGAATTGCTCTACTTGCTCGAATACTTTACGTTTGATTTCAGCATTCTCAACAACAACTTCCATTACCCAGTCGCAGTCGCTGATGTCTTTTAAATTATCAGTAAAATTTCCGGTCTTGATTTTTGCTGCAGTGGATTTGCGATAAAGAGCAGAAGGATTAGCTTTCACCGTTGCTTGCAAAGCATCGTTTACAATTCTATTTCTAACCGACGGGTGATCGATTGTTAGGCCCTTGGCTGTTTCATCGGCAGTTAATTCACGAGGCAGAATATCGAGTAACATAACATCCACTCCGATATTGGCAAAATGACAAGCAATGCGAGAGCCCATAATTCCTGAGCCTAGGATTGCTATTTTTCGAATCGTTCTTTTTTGCATAAAATCAAGTTTATCACCTTCACGGTCGGACTGAAATAATCCCGCTCTAAATTAAACAAATGTAGATCAGACAGGCCTGTTTACGCTTAATTTTTAATGAAGATGAAAGGCGTAAACCAACCTTCGAAACGAAAAACTACGGCTCATGTTTCATAATAGGGAGGATGTTTAAGGTAAAATAAGGACATTGCTGATCGCATTTGTCGACTGAAATCGGATTTTTACGCTTTTTTCAAGGTTTTAGATGTCCTCAAAATCCTTATAATGCACATTAACAGGCAATTACATATTCAAATCAAAAACTTAAATTTGCAACCCTATAATGTAACACAATTATGAGTTTCGATAAGATTATTTCGATCCCCGGCATGAGCGGGTTGTTTCAAATGGTTGCGCAAATGCGTAACGGAGGTTTTGTGGTAGAAGGACTATCCGACAAACGTCGTATCCCCGTTTCTGCTATGCAACGTATCATTATGTTGAAGGATGTAGCAATCTACACAGTAGATGAAGACATGCCTTTATATGATGTTTTCAAGAAGATGAAAGAAAACGATGCAATTGCTGCTGCTGTTAGTCCTAAGTCTGAGCCTGCAGATCTTAAAATTGCTTTGAAAAAGATTCTTCCTGAATTCGACGAAGAAAGAGTTCATACTTCTGATATCCGCAAAATGTTTACTTGGTATACTTTGTTGAAGGATATTATCGGTTCTGCTGAGAGTGAAGCAGCAATGAATCCTGTAGCAGAAGAAGCAGCTCCTGTTGCTGAAGCAGCTACAGAAGAAAAACCTAAGGCTAAAGCAAAAGCTAAGAAAGAAGAAGCTGCTGCACCTGCTGAAGGCGAAGAAGCTCCTAAGAAAAAAGCTGTGAAGAAGAAGAAAGCTGACGATGCAGAAGCGTCATCAGAAGAAGCTCCTGCTCCTAAGAAAAAAGCAGCTGCTAAGAAAACTACTAAGAGCGAATAATCTTTCGCAATTACATATTCCAAAAAGGTTCCGGTGCAAATCGGGACCTTTTTTGTTGGTGGTAGAAAGACTATTGGCAATAGATTTTAGATGATGGATTTTAGATGTTAGATGCTCGCGAAATGCCCGTTGGATCGGGAATTACATTCATTCATTCAATCATTCAATCATTCAATCATTCAGTCATTCAGTCATTCAGTCATTCAATCATTCAGTCATTGGAATGGCAAAAGATGTCAGATTTTAGTTATTAGATTTTCCCGGTCCATAATCAGTTTCCAAGATCCTATCACATAAAATCGAGCATCGAGCATCAAGCATCGAGCATCTAGAATCAGAAACGATGTTAGAAGTTCGCGAAATGCCCGTCGGATCGGGAATAACATTCAGTCATTCAATCATTCATTCAGTCATTCATTCATTCCCTCATTAATTGGATCGGCAATAGGAAATAGATGGTAGCTGTTCGATTTCTTGATTCCTGCATCTTGTATCCTGCATCTTGTGCCTTTCATCTTTCATTTTGCATCTTTCTTAAAAACTTTTCTCCTCCAATGCTATTCGCAGTTTTCTTTTTAATATTTTGGCACCTTAATAAAAATTAAACTCATGCTTGCTTCAACATCATTATTGTCGACCGCCGTTAAACGTAGTTATTTACCTGCCGATTTTGCTTTTTCTTCGAAAGAAGACATTCTTCCTTTATTCGAGGAGTTAAAAGCCCGCGAGGTGAACGATATTGCTGCTTTTAAGCAATGGTTAACCGATCGTAGTGAGCTCGAAGCTGCCCTTCAGGAGAATGTGGGATGGCGCTACATTAGAATGAGCTGCGATACCACTAATAAAGAGTATACCGATGCTTATACTTTTTTCGTGACCGAAATCCAGCCGCTTATAGCTCCCCTGAATAACGACCTCGATACAAAAATGCTGGCATTCACTTTTGTGGATAGCTTCAATGATAAAGGTTTTAAAAATGTTCTTCGCCAAGTGCGTAAGCGTGTCGAGATTTTCCGCACCGAAAACGTTCCCCTAATTGCTGAATTGCAGAATAAGGAGCAGGAATATGCTTCCATCACAGGAAGTATGACCGTTGAAGTTGATGGTAAAGAATTAACATTACAACAAGCAGCTAATTTCCTAGAAATTCCTGATCGTGCGAAGCGCGAAGAGGTGTATAGAAAGATTCTGGCACGTCGTATTCAAGATCGTGATAAACTCGATGAATTATTTAACGAATTAATAAAATTAAGACATCGTATCGCTCTCAATGCGGGATTCACGAATTACCGTGATTATATGTTCGCTAACTTAGGTCGCTTCGATTATACTCCCGACGATTGCTTTAAATTCCATCATGCCGTTGAGAAATATTTGGTGCCTTTAGTGCAGAAGAATGAGGAGTCGCATCGCGCAAATATTGGAGTGGATGTTCTTCGTCCGTGGGACTTAAGCGCAGAGCCTGAAGGACAAAAACCTCTTCGTCCTTATGATGGTTCGGCCGATCTTATCAATAAAACTATCGCTTGCTTCAATGAAATGGATCCGTTTTTAGGAGCATGTATTGAAGCATTGAAAAATGAAAATCGTCTCGATTTAGAATCAAGAAAAGGTAAAGCTCCCGGAGGATATAATTATCCGCTCTATGAAACGGGAATGCCTTTTATTTTCATGAATTCAACGAACACGCTTCGCGACTTAGTTACGATGGTTCACGAAGGCGGACATGCCGTGCATTCTATCGTTGATCGTCCTCTCGAATTAGTCGATTATAAAAGCTTGCCGAGTGAAGTGGCAGAGTTAGCATCGATGTCGATGGAGCTAATGTCGATGGAATATTGGAAGCATTATTTCAGTAACGATGAAGAACTTTTAAGAGCGAAGAAAAAGCACTTGGCGGATGTCCTTAAAGGATTGCCATGGATCGCTGCTGTAGATGCTTTCCAGCACTGGATCTATCTAAACCCTGAACATACTGCCGATGAACGTCGCAAAGCTTGGAGAGAGACCTATGCTCGCTTCTCGGGAAAAGCAGTGAATTGGGATGGACTCGATGATGCATTGGAGAATATGTGGCAAAAGCAATTGCATATTTTTGAAGTACCGTTCTACTATATCGAATACGGATTCGCTCAATTAGGTGCTATTGCAGTGTGGAGGAATTTTATTCTTGATCAAAAAACAGCACTTGAAAAGTACATCGCAGCACTCAGTTTAGGATATACCGATACCATCGGAGCGATTTATACTGAAGCAGGTATCAGTTTTAATTTTGAAGATCGTTATGTGGCTGAATTATCGGGATTTGTGTCCGACCAATTAGCTAAATTGGAGCAGAAATAAAGCTGATTTACAATAAATTAGAAAAAATGACGAAATTTTTGTAACCTTTTGGTCCGGTTTACGAATAAACGGGGTCTAAAAGTGTGTCTACTACAATCGTATGAGCTTATCAATCATTGTTTATTTACTGGTTTCAGCGCTTATCCTTATTGGGATAATTGCGGTTTACCTGTACGTAAAAAATAAACGGTTGAGAGCATCTCAAAACAAAGAAGATGCCTTTTCATCACTTTTCGAACAACAAGCAGAAGCATGGGTTGTGATCGATGGAATTACATTAAAAGCCATTGAAGCAAATCAGAAAGCACTGAATTTATTTGGTGTTTATCGAAAGCCTCTTCTCGAAAACTTAAAATTTTCGAAACTCTTCAGAGAAGATTTGGCTGATGATGAAGTGGGATTACTACTGAATGCAATTGATAACAA
>JAKPPP010000062.1 GCA_029547265.1 Bacteroidota bacterium | reverse complement strand
TTATTGCAGGTGACAGTTCATATACACCTCATTGCCTGGTGCCGGACTCAATTGAACTCGACGTTTATGGCTATGACCCTGGTACCACCAACGGCGACTCGGTAGAACTTACGCTAAATTTCGGAGATGGAACCGACACTACATTCATGTATCCGGTTTATTCAGGGAACTATTTCTTCGCTTCTGTTTATCACACTTACACTTTACCAGGGATTTATTCGGTTCAGTTTATTGCTACCGGTTCTTTTGGAACCAGCGATACGGTCGTAGACAACTCAGTCCTTATCGGACAATGCGAAGAGATCTCAGGTAAATTGTATGCTGATGCCAATAACGATTGCATTTATAATTCGGGCGATCCTACGATTCAAAGCTATGTTGGTGCTTATGTAGGAAACGACTTAGTAGCATTTACAGGATGCGATTCGGTGGGTAATTATGCTCTGAGTGTTCCAGCTGTGACGACCTATCAAATAAAACCATATTTTATCAATCAAGTAAATGTTAGTTGTCCGAATTCAGCACAATATACAGTAGGAACTTTCCCTTCAACAGGAAATGATTTCGGTATTACATGTTCAAATACTTACGACTATACAGGTAATATTTACGGACCAGGATTCCGCAATGCCGGAAACACAGGATTTTGGCTACAAGTATCGAACAAACTATTATCATGCCTTCCTCCTACCGCTACGATCACATTAACATTAGATCCATTAACAACATTTGTTAGTTCTTATGTTACACCTACATCAGTAAGTGGAAATCAAGTAGTTTTTACAGCGTCGCAATTGTCGAACATCAATATCAACAGTTTTAATACTTCGTTTATTTTAGCTACCGATCCTTCAGCTTCGCTTGGCGACACATTATGTTTATCGGTTACTATTGACCCTATGGTTGGCGATGCTGATCCTTCTGACAATACTTTCACTTATTGCGGTGTGGTAAGAAACAGTTTTGACCCGAATGAAAAACTAGAATCACATGTAGGAACAGGTTCAGGAATTGTTGCTCCCGGAACAGAATTAGAATACACTATCATGTTCCAGAATGTAGGAAATGATGTTGCATACGATGTATCAGTAACAGACGAATTAGACAGCAACCTCGACTTATCTACTTTGCAAATCACAGGATTCAGTCACCCGAATGTGATGTCGATTTCGAACAACAATATGAAGTTTGAATTCAAAAACATCAACCTTGCGGCTGCTTCAGTAAACGAACCAATGAGTCACGGATACATTACTTATAAAGTTAGTCCGAAAGCAAGTACTGCACTTGGCACTGCAATTAATAATACTGCAAACATCATCTTCGATTTCAATCAACCAATCGTTACGAATACTGTTACTGATATTGTTGATGTAAGTGTAGGATTAAATCAACTTTCGGAAAATGCGAACTTCACTATTTATCCGAATCCTGCAAACGATTTAATCACTATCGCAACTCATACATCGGATGTTTCAATGCTAATCATCAGCGATATTACAGGACGCAAAACGATACAATCGCAAGAAGTGAATGACGGACAAACAATCTCCGTTAAAAACCTTCAACCGGGAATGTATTTAACAACAATTATCAATTCAAAAGGATCGTTCACCGGCAAATTGATGGTAAAATAATTTAGCTAAAACCTAACACAGCTAATTCTTTTCCGAAAGAGGCATGGAAGCAATTCCGTGCCTCTTTTTTAATTTAAAAAGGGAGATGATCTTAGCGACCACCTCCCTTTCATCAAGGTAATAGAAATATGTACATTCATAGAACATTTGAAAATCTCAAATGCACGAATGGATTTTTTATGCAACTACTTCTTCGTGTTTACGATATTCTTCGGTTAACTTTCCTTGGATTTCATTCGGAACAGGAGC
>JAKPPP010000034.1 GCA_029547265.1 Bacteroidota bacterium | reverse complement strand
AGATTACTACTATCCCCATCCCCAAAATACCACATCAAATTATTATAAAACGAAGAATTGTTTACAAATTGAACTGGATTTATACAAGTTTGAAATACACTAAATTGCGCAGACGGCAAACTATCCAAATGCACTGTTTTAATTAAGGTGTCTTTACAACCACCTGAACCAACAATCAACTCAATATTCACATCGCCTATTGACGTTATTGTTACATTAAAGTTTTGACCTGCATTTTGACTTAAAGAACCGCCGACATTCCAATTGTAAGTGGTAGAATTGGTCGTATCGGGGTCTATAAAAATTTCATACGTACAAGGCAACACAGTAGCAGTAAAAGATGCTACTGCCTTTTTTTGTAAGTATATCAACTTACTTAAAGTATCAGAACATCCTGCACCATTCGATACAATTAAAGTGACTGTTGCTGAATCGACTGTTCCGAAATTAAAATTAACTGAATCAAGATTTGAAACTCCCAATCCACCAAAATTCCAATTATAGGATAATGCTGAGGAATCTGCATTGAAAAATAATATACCATTACAATCATCTTGATAAGTAAATGTTGGGGATGGAATTGAATTTATCTGAATCGTTTGATAAGCAGTATCTTTCCCATAACAATTTTCAACGATTAGCATAACTGAATATGATCCGTTTGAATTATAACTGTGTGTCGGTTGAAATAGCGTAGAGGTGATTCCATCTCCAAAATCCCAAGAATAATTTACTCCTAACATAGAGCTATTATTAAAATTAAAAACTTTCCCAACACAGCCAAAACTCTGCGTTGAAAATTGCGCATTAGGCAAAGCTCCACTTGAAGCAGTCGATAACTTCAACACAAAGAAGTCATCTGCTCCATTAGAGGTTGAGTCATAACAACCGGAAGTAACCGGAAAATCACTGGAATAAGTCGAACCTGCTATAATAATATCAGACCCGTCTAAAAGAACATTATATCCTTGATCGTTTGTTGATCCACCAAAATACGAATCGTATTCTATTGAACTAAAATTTGAATTCAATTTTAATACAAATGCATCTTTTTGTCCATTGTTTAATGAACTATATGAACATGGGGTTGTTTGCATTCCACCTTGAAAGCAACCGGTAATTATTGGCGAATTGTTATCTAAAGCAATCCCCCAACCTTCATCATCACCATTTGCACCAAAGTATGTAGAATAAATCAAAGAATTTCCAAGACTGTTCAATTTATAAACGAAGGCATCAAAACTTCCTCCGCCATAATTAGTCTGAATTACTCCCGGAGTAGTAGGGAAATTTGCTCCATTTGTATAACCTGTAACATACATATTACCGGAATTATCAATATCCATTGAATTCCACACCCAATCGTTCCCGGTCGAACCAACATAAGTTGAAAATATTAATTGACTAAGATTTGTATTGAATTTAGCACAATAAGTATCCCATACCCCACCCTTATAAATCGTTGAATAACTTCCGGATGTTACAGGAAAACTACCTGATGTCATACCCATGATATAAATATTTCCAATGGCATCAACTTTTACTGAATGGCAGTGATCGTCACCAGCACCGCCTATCATTGTTGTTGAGGATAACGTGGTAAGGGAATTAGAGATTTTCCCAACAAAGACATCCCATGGACCACCTCCAAATGCATTTTGGTAACCGGTGCCTGTTGAAATAAAATTATCAGTAGTCTGACCGACAAAAACTATCCCCCCTGTATTATCAAAACAAATTGAAGCAATTAAATCTTGAACTGAAACGCCGACAAAAGTTGATTTTACCAGTACATTTCCATTACTATTTAGCTTTACAACAAATCCATCATACAAGCTTCCACCATAAGTGCTTTGATAAGATCCTATGGAAACCGGGAAATTGAAACTTCCTGTTGTCCCTCCAATAAATATATTACCATTGCTCTGATCTACTAAACTTGTATATCCTGCATCTACATTACTGCCTCCTATATACGTACAAAAAAGCAATGCTGATCCGGTTGAATTTAATTTAAAAACTATACAATCTAAATCCCCTCCTGAATTTATTTGAATAACGCCAGCAGTTGTTGGAAAATTAACACTATAAGTCCTTCCCGTCACCACAATATTACCGGCAGCATCTTTTGAAATTCCACCAGTATATTCATAGTCAGCATCTGACCCTCCAACAAATGTTGAAAAACTTAAAGAAGGATCAATAATCATTTCATAATTCGTATCGAAATCTTCTGCTTTAAATTTAATTTCATTGGCAGCCACCTCAAAATTCACATCAATATCTACTGTATCGCCATCAATTAACTGATATGAATGACTAATTCGATCTTCTATTGGAAAGCCGAAATTATTCAACTTAAATTTTTTTTTACTTACCACCTCTAACGTTTCATCACCGGAGATATTAATTTTCAAATTATTCAATTCGCCTTTCTCTTTGACTATAACATCATATTTTAATTTTCCTCCAACAAGGTAATATTTCACATCAATGCCTTTAATGACATTTTTCATAATGATTGATGCATAGACATCACATTCTCGTTTGCCTCCGGGCAAATTTGAAAGAAAATAATTTACATTATATGGCAACTTACCTTTCCCGATTAAATCACAATTGGAATCATTTTCATTAAAAGTCAATACCGTATTAGAAACCTCAATCTTTCCAGGAATGAATTTATCAACTAACAAAGGATCCGCTTTCTTTTCTATCGCTTTAATTCTTTGATATGTCACTTTACCCTTCTCAAAGACCACAAATCCATTATTAGTCCGATATAAGAAGATGGGATGCGATGGAGTGGAATATGGACTTTCTACAAAACATCCATTAAAATGACCGGGAATATCTAAGTCTGCACCTATTGACATTTCAGATAAAAACATCAATTGAAACATAATAACTACTATAGAAAATACGAATTTTCGGAAGAAAATCATTAATCAGGTTCTTTATAATTAAGTAAAAATATAAAAAACCTTTATTTTATACAAAATTAATTCCTCCCCATCCAATATTTCAACACCACTAACCTCCAAACCAGGTTGGCGTATTTGTTGCTGCCCGACTTAAAATCATTCATGATCATGTCGGTTTTCGCTTTGGTAAGGAATGGTATATCTCCCATGTCTTGCTCTACCAGGAACTTTAATGGTCCTCTTAACCATTTTACTTCTCCGGGTGTTACAAACCCTTTTTTGTCTTTCCTTTCGGCTATGGCTTCCGGCAAAACACCTTTCATCGAATCGCGTAAAATTCGCTTTGTAACCCCACGATGGATTTTAGCTGAGTCTGGTAGCATAAAGGCTAATTCGACGATCCTATGGTCTAAAAATGGCACCCTCGACTCAATTGAGAAGGCCATTGAGTTGCGATCTTCAAATTGAAGCAATGTCGGCAATAAAGTGTTTTTGTTTAGTTGGTATAAAAATTGACTTAAACGGCTGCCTTCAATCGATTTTAATTCAAATGGTATTTGTTTGTTATTAGACAAAAAGGGTAAGTAGTTTTTGTATTCTAGCTCATACAGCTTTTGTTCTGATGAAAATGCCGACAATAAACTCTTTAACCATAAATCAGTTTTCTTGCTTCCCGTGAAGTCTTGCATCTTCGCATGTGCATTTATTTCTGCACTCGCTTCTTTGATCTTCCCTTGCTTCATCATACCTCCCAAAAGTCGGTAGAAGCTATGCATATATCCTCCGAGTGATTCATCAGAGCCTTGCCCGTCAAGTAGCACTTTAATTCCTTTCGAGGCTGCTAACTGCATCACAAAGTATTGCGATATTGGTGATGATCCCGCTAACGGCACATCTGCATGGTAGATCGCTCGTTCAAAGGCATTCGCTATGTCGTCGTCTGATGGTGAAAAATAATATGGCGCTATCGAGGGATATTTTTTTATGACTTCTTTTACCCAGGGACGCTCGTCAACTGCATCTTTGCCTTCATAGTAAACATTGAATGCTTTGAATGTTGTTTCAGGGAATTGTTTCCCTACTAACGATGCAATGGTTGAACTATCTAATCCTCCACTCAAACAACATCCGACTTCGACATCACTTCGCATATGCAACTTGATGCTTTCATTCATCGCTGCTCGAAACAGTTCTACACTTTCTTCATAACTGCAATTTAATGCCGGATGCGTCTTTATATCCCAATACTCACTGATCTTTATCTTTCCGTTTTTATAAATCAAATTACATCCCGCGGCAAGCGATTGCATCGATTTATAATAGGTGGTTTCTTGACTATGATTCCATCCTAATTGCAATCCCATAGAGATCTGATCTAAATTCCATTCTCCGTCAAAGACCGATGTAGGCTTCAACGCTTTGTATTCAGATCCGAAATAAAATTTATCGCCTTTGCTGATAAAATAAAATGGCTTGATACCAAATCGATCGCGCGAACAAAAGAGTTCTTTGCTTTTATGATCCCACAACGCAAATGCCCACATCCCCACAAATCGTTCAACACATTTCGTTCCCCATTCGATATATGAAGCAAGAATTACTTCTGTATCTGATCCGGTTTTGAAAGCATAACCCTTCGCTTTTAATTCTTCTCTTACTTCAAGGTAATTATAAATCTCTCCGTTAAAAACAATCGATACATGTTGATAGTGCATCGGCTGGTTTCCTTCTTCACTTAAATCAATAATCGATAATCGATTTTGACCTAATGCTACACCTTCGAAAAACCACTTTCCACGAGCATCGGGACCACGGTGCGCAATCTTTTCGAGCATATGCTCAAGCACAACCGATTGTTCGTCGGTGCTTAATGATGCATCAATAAATCCTGCTATTCCACACATGGTCGTTAAGTTACTTTATGAGTACTTGTGTTAGTGTTTTTGTTAATTGCTTGCGCTCGTAGTCGCCTACTGATGCATTACTTTTTTGAATGTTTTCTCCTGCTGAAATAATTTCTTTCATCCATTGCGTTATCGCTTCACTTTCATTTCGCTCAAACATTTTTCCAGCATCACAGCGATCGATAATTCTTGCTGCATCTCCTTGCTTCGGACCAATTCCTATAATCGGTTTACCCGCGCCTAAATATTCAAACAGTTTTCCTGTTAATATGCCTTCTGCTCCGGGCGCATCAGGAATAATCAACAGCAGAAAATCAGATTTTCGCATGTATTGAATCGCTTGTCCGTGATCAACATGTCCAATCCATTCACAGCTTTCTTCTATTCCTAATTCCTTTGCTCTTTCTTTGATAGTCCAAGGTATTGCTCCAACAAACCTGAACTTTATTTTCTTTTCAGGATACTTTTCTATGCAACTCTTAATTGCATTGAAAAATATTTCCGGTTTGTATGTATCTGCCATCGTTCCTACATAGGTAATGTAGGTAGCAGATGAATCTTTTTCCACTTGATCAACAAAATCTCTTTCGTCATAACCATTCGGTATAACATGGATTTTATCTTTCGCTCCGCTTTTAATTTTCGCTGCAAATGTTCGCTTAATAGCATCACTCACAACTATCAATGCGTCGGCGCCTTCCAGGACTTTCTTTTCATACTTCGCATCAATATTTTTCGCGATGGATGTATGCAACAAGTCTTTGTAATAGTAGATGTCGGTCCACGGATCGCGCATATCGGCAATCCATCGAATATTCGGAAACTTCTCTTTTAATTTTAATCCGATGAGTTGTGTGCTGTGCGGCGGACTAGAAATATAAACCGTGTCAATGTTCTCTCGTCTTATTATTTCTACTGCTTTTTCAAATGCGTACTTCACCCAGCCTACTCTTGCATCGGGAATAAAAAAGTTTCCTCTTATCCATCTCAATGATGTTTGAAAGAAGGTTTCTTTATTCTTATTTGCAAACCCTCCATAGGGAACTTTATTCTTGCCTACAATTCCACCAAGTATATTTAATGGCTCGAAGGAATCGGTATAATAAATCGATAAGTCTTTCGCTACATCGTTTAATAATGTCTCGTCAACTACAGGATAACTTGCTTTCGCCGGATCAACTGTAATCACGTATGGCTTCACATCAAACTGAGGAAAGTACTTCACAAACTTTAATGTTCGCTGTACTCCTGCTCCTCCACTGGGTGGCCAATAATAGGTGATTACTAAAAGTTTTTTCACGATTCGCAAATAGGTATTATGCTTTCGTTGGTGCTTCGCCTTTCGGTTTTCTGAATTCCATAAATGCTACTCCGGCAACTACTAGGAATAATGCGATAGATCCCGCTAAGGCAATCTGTTCTCCTTCAATAAATACTTTAGGCTCGAACTTAAATACAATCTCATGTTTGCCGGCAGGAACTTTCATTCCGCGTAAAACATAATTCAATCGAATATGCGGAGTTAATTTTCCGTCAACATATGCATTCCATCCTGCAGGATAATGCACTTCTGAAAATACTGCTAATCGGTCTTTGCTTGAGTTAGATGTATATTTTAATTCTTTCGGTGAATAGCCATCCGCATTTAAAGTGATACTTGCAGTGCTGTCGATCACATTTTGCTCTAAGCCTTTTACTTCATCTGCAAATCGTTGATCAATTACTGCGGTTGTTTTCGTATTCATCGAATCTAATTCAGCAATCTCAGCATCGGCATTCGGTACTACTTTCCAGTTTTCTACAAACCATGCATTCCCTAATGCACCTTGATTAATTTGTACAGCCGGTGTATTGTCTTGAGGATTGTTAACGATGAAATATTTTGTATTCAGCATATTCAACACATTCATATTTCCTTTGCTGATTTGTCGCTCAATCAATTCTTGATAGCGTTTCAATTTTGCTCCGTGATATCCTCCAATAGATTTATGGAAGTATGATGTACTTGCATCGTTGAATGTACTTACAGTAGTATTCATTACGCGATAGTAAGTCGCATCTTGAAGAATTTGCTGATCGGCTGCTGTCATTTGGAATGGTTGACTTGCGCTCGACTTCGACCCAAACTTCGAATCATTTAGATAGCGTTTGTCTACACTCCACAAATCCACTAAAATAAAAAATGCTAATCCCGCAAATAATATTTCTTTCTTGATCTTATTATTAATCCATGCCCATAACAATCCGAATCCGATCGATATAAAGAAGAATGATCTGAACGCATCTAATCGCAAAATACTTTCACGATCTTTTCTTAACGCTGCCAATAACCAATCGTACTGTTCTAATTGCTTATCGCCTTCGCCTTTAAAATCGCAAAGGATATTCGGGAAGATCACCATCAATAAACATAATCCTCCTGTGATGTAGAATGCCAACTTCAATGATTTATTTCTCTTCGCTAAATCATTCTTATCGTCGGTGAAGTTTAATACACCTAACAATCCCGCCAGCGGTATCATCATCGATACCAACACTAAGGTCATCGATACCGATCTGAATTTATTGTATGCAGGCACATGATCAAAGAAGAAGTCGGTTAATGGTAAGAAATGTCGACCCCACGATAACATAATCGATAATGCTGCTACTGCTATTATCCACCAACGCATATATCCGTTCAACAATAACAATGCTAACACGAATAAGAATACAGGAATAGCGCCGTTGTAAACGGGACCTGAGGTCATCGGTTGATCTCCCCAATATAACGGTGCCGTCTTAACGAAAGATTTCGCTGTCGATTCGTTGGTATTGCTTTTTAGTGCTTCGTATGTCGCCGATTTTTCTCCTAAATCATATTGTGACGCACCTCCGTTAAAATCCGACATCAATAGCGTTAGCGTTTCTAGTTTGCCGTAGCTCCATCCTAATGCATAGTCTTTATCGAGTCCGGTGCTGATTTTCTTTTCAGTCAACTCTGAAGGGCCACGAGTTGAATATTGTCCGTATTCAGATGTTGCCCACAGATTCGTGATATTTGGCAATACGGCTAACACCGCAGCAAATCCTAATGCTACACCGGCTTTTAAATAGTCGGCAATTCTTTTTTGCATCACTGCATTCACTCCTTCAAAGATGGCCAGTAAGCCGATCGACATAGCGAGGTAGTAAGTGATCTGCAAGTGGTTTGCGTAAATCTGCAACGACAATGCTAAAGCAGTAAGGGCTGCGCCCCAGAGAATTCTCCCTCTAAAGGCTAACATCACACCTGCCAAAACCATTGGCATCAATGCGATGGCATGTACTTTTGTATTGTGCCCTGCCATAATACTGACAAAGTTGAAAGAGCAAAAGGCATAGGCGATAGCCAATGCAATTGCTAATCGATAGTCGGCTTTAAAGCTGATGGCTAAAAGATAAAATCCTATCAAACTCAAAAACAAAATATTTGCAGGCGAAGGAAGCCACAGCCACAAGAAATTGTTAACGTATTTCACCAGATTATGGCTGTAAGTAACAGAAATCTGATATGCGGGCATTCCACTGAACATGGAATTAGTCCACAATGCTTCCTCTCCGGTTTTAGCTTTAAAGTCAACAATTTCTTTGCTCATGCCTATCCATTGAGCCACGTCATGTTGCTCTAATGAACTGCCCGACAAGACCGGGGAAAAGTAAACGACAGAAATAACGAGAAATACTAAAACGGCAATCAGATGCGGTTGAATCTTTTTGAAGATCGATGAATTCATAGGATGTCTTATATCGATCCCGAAAATACACTGAATTTTGCTATCTCAAGTTGTGGAAGAGTTAAAAATGGAGGTAATTATTGCTAAAAAAGGAAAAATATTGCCATTTATCTATTCTTAACCTCCAAAAGTTTCGTTATATAAGTTCCTCTTCAAATTAAATGAGATTAAAATTGAGTTAATTGCTAATTATTTTGCCACTTTTTTATGTAAATTTGAATTATGATTTCTGACAATCAAATCAATTTAATTAAAGCAATTACAGGGAGACACAATCCTTCATTGGTTGGCATCTTTGGGTCATATTCCAGAAATGAGCAAAAACCTGAAAGTGATTTGGATATTATCATTGACTTCCAAACTACTATTGATTTGCTGAATTTAATTGGGATTGAACAGGAATTGTCCGAAAAACTCGGAATTAAGGTTGATCTTATCACTTTAAAATCAATCAACCCTAAACTACTTGGCTACATTCAAAAGGACTTGATTCGAATTGTTTAATGAGAAAAAACCCAGTTCTTTTTCTTGAGCACATCCTTAATTGCATTGACAAAATCAGTGAATATACTAAGGGTATTTCTATTGACACCTTTCTTCAGAATAGTATGATTCAAGATGCTGTTATTCGTAATTTTGAAATTATTGGGGAGGCAACAAAAAATTTAAATCCTGACTTTAGAGCTAAATACCCTGAGGTCGAGTGGAAAAAAATTGCCGGATTAAGAGACAAACTAATTCATGACTATTTAGGAGTAGACTTATGGGCAGTTTGGGCAGTTGTAGAGCAAATTTTACCCGATTTGCGAAAAAAAATTGCAGAAATCCTTACGAGAGAAACTCCCTCTTGATCCCCTATTTCACTTCTTCATAATCGACGTACTCGCCTTCGTCGTCGCTAATCTTGCCCGTGCTTTTTTTGCCGGTATCAGTCACATGAATCTTCCCTTCTTGATAGCCGGGCGCCTTGTACTGCTGGCGCCCTTGCTGCATGCGGTTCATATCATTGAAAAGCTTCTTCGAAACGGCATTCATCACTAAGAAAAATAAATAGCGACGAAATACTCCGAAGACAATAAAGATGGCTAATATGACTAGAATAAAATCTGACATCGTTGGTTATTTACTGATGTAATATCGATTATCTCAGCGTTTTATTGAATGATTAACGTGATAAATAAAGATTTCGCTCTGAGTAGACTTTCTGAAAGAATTCATCTTCTAAATCGTCGATGAAGTAAATCGCTTCACCTGTTGATTTCATCTCAGGACCAAGTTCTTTGTTTACATCTCTGAATTTCTCGAAGGAGAATACCGGTACTTTAATGGCATATCCTTCTTTCTTCGGATTGAATTTGATGTCTTTTACTTTCATTGCTCCTAACATCACTTTAGTTGCATAGTTTACATACGGTTCGTCGTATGCTTTTGCAATGAACGGAACTGTTCTTGATGCACGAGGATTCGCTTCGATCACATATACAACTTCATCCTTAATAGCGAACTGAATATTGATCAGCCCTTTTACTTTCATTGCTTTCGCGATAGATGTTGTATAGTCTTCAATCTGCTTAATAACATTATCGCTTAAGTCGAATGGAGGAAGTACTGCATTGCTATCTCCCGAGTGAATTCCAGCAGGTTCGATATGTTCCATAATTCCGATGATATACACATCTTCTCCGTCGCAAATCGCATCCGCTTCCGCTTCTATCGCTTTTTCCAGGAAGTGATCTACTAACACTTTATTTCCGGGAATGTCTTTCAATAAGTTTACTACGTGCGTCTCTAATTCTTGCTCGTTGATTACAATTTTCATGCTCTGCCCGCCTAATACATAACTAGGACGAACTAAGAGTGGAAATCCTAGTGTTCGTGACATTAACACTGCTTCATCAGCATCTTCTATTACTCCGAATTTCGGATAAGGAAT
>JAKPPP010000023.1 GCA_029547265.1 Bacteroidota bacterium | reverse complement strand
GAAATAGTTTCCATGAAGTCGAAAGGATTTTCGCTATTGTAAACTTTAGTATATCCTAATGAGTTTAACAAACGATCGGCAACGAATTCTATATATTGCGACATTAACTTCGCATTCATACCGATTAAGTCAACAGGAAGCGCATCAGTTACGAACTCTTGCTCAATAGCTACAGCACTCATGATAAGATCTTTCACTTGCTTTTCTGAAAGCTTATGTGTTAACATGCTGTAAAGTAAACAAGCGAAATCACAATGCATACCTTCATCGCGACTGATGAATTCATTTGAAGTTGCAAGACCCGGCATTAATCCGCGTTTCTTCAACCAGAAGATAGAACAGAACGATCCGCTGAAGAAGATTCCCTCCACAGCAGCGAATGCTACTAAACGCTCAGCGAAAGTTCCTTTTTCGATCCAACGTAAAGCCCACTCTGCTTTTTTAGTTACGCAAGGAACCGTTTCGATAGCGTTGAACAAACGACTCTTCTCTACATTGTCTTTAACATACGTATCGATCAACAAAGAATACATCTCAGAGTGAATATTCTCAATCATGATTTGAAATCCGTAGAAACAGCGAGCCTCAGGAAGCTGTACGGCATTCATCATGTTAACTGCTAAGTTTTCGTTTACAATACCATCGCTGGCAGCAAAAAAGGCCAAGACATTCGTTATGAAATGCTTTTCGCCATCATTTAGTCTTTCCCAGTCTTTTTGATCTGCTGACAAATCAACTTCCTCTGCTGTCCAGAAGCTGTTTTCAGCTTGTTTATACATTGCCCAGATCTTGTCGTATTTTATCGGGAACAATACAAAGCGCTCTTTATTCTCTTTTAAAAGGATTTCGTCTTGAGTGTGGTCAACGGCTGACATAATAATAGTGGTTAATTGGTGTTGTAATTTCCGAGTGCTGCAACCGCTTGATTAATAGGTTAAATATCAAAAGACACAATTGCTGATCGGCTTTTACAAAGCAACCCAAAACAAGCACCATTAACAAGTTAGAATAAGATTAATTTTTAACAGAAAAGGGTGGTTTATGAACAAACAAAACGAATTTTGAATTTTGAATTTTGAATTTCGGATTGGCTCGCGCCGATGGGGCTTACGCGATTGGATGGGCGAAGCCCTGTAATTTCGACGAAGGAGAAATCGTCAGGACTTCGCCCCATTCAATCCCGATAGCTATCGGGACAAAATCCCAAATTAAAAGAAAAGCCTCCCCGTTAAGGAAGGCTTTTCTGTAATTGTTGATGTTGATTATCCTAAGTAGGCTTTCAACAGTTTGTTTCTTGAGTTTTGACGAAGAGTTTTAATCGCCTTTTCTTTAATCTGACGTACACGCTCAGATGTTAAATCGAATTTTTCTCCGATCTCTTCTAACGATAATCCGTGTTGGATTCCGATACCGTAGAACATCTTAATTACATCTTGCTCACGCTCAGATAAAGTTGCTAATGAACGATTAATTTCTTTTTGCAATGATTCATTGATCAATGCCGAATCTGCTCCCGGGCTGTCGCCGTTCTCCAATACATCTAATAAAGTGCTGTCTTCACCTGAAACTAACGGCGCATCCATAGACACGTGTTTACCCGGCATTTTCATGGTGTTCGTCACTTTATCCATCGGTAGATCGAGGATAGCACTCAATTCTTCAGGACTTGGTTCGCGTTCGAACTTTTGCTCCAATTCCGAGAATGCCTTCTTCACTTTGTTTGCAGCTCCTAACTGATTCAATGGCAAACGTACAATACGAGCTTGTTCAGCTAATGCTTGCATGATCGATTGACGAATCCACCATACCGCGTAGGAGATGAATTTGAAACCACGGGTTTCATCGAACTTCTTAGCTGCTTTTATAAGCCCTAAGTTACCTTCGTTAATTAAATCGGGAAGGCTAAGTCCTTGAGTTTGATACTGTTTCGCTACCGATACTACGAAGCGAAGGTTTGCACGCACGAGCTTTTCTAACGCTCTTTGGTCGCCCTGACGTATCCGGCGAGCCAACTCTACTTCCTCTTGTGCGGTAATGAGTTCTTCTTTACCAATCTCCTGTAAATACTTTTCAAAAGAGGCGCTTTCGCGGTTGGTAATTGATTTGGTTATCTTTAGTTGACGCATATCTAGCTGTTAATTAGCACTATACACCCTGATCGATCCCGAAGTG
>JAKPPP010000020.1 GCA_029547265.1 Bacteroidota bacterium | reverse complement strand
TCCATTCGGCTCCGGTGGGAATCGCGTTAATACTCTTCCTCCGTGCTTTCCGTTCTTTACATCTTCCTCGATAATTTCCTCTAGGAAATTCGGGCCTTTTTCTGTGCTCATAACTCTTTTACTGAGATAATCTGATTTGTAGGCAAAAATACAACATGTTTCGGTCATCGAGGCGAAAAGTGGGCGAATTCGGGTCTGTTTCGGGATTTCAAAACAGCCCAAAGCCTTACTTTAATGAACAAAATGTTGTTTTCGGCCTATTGATTGCTTTCTTTAGTCGAAAGTTCAACCCAAACGCTCTATTCTACTAACCACTTTTTCAGGCTTGAATTCCCGAAATCATCTGTTAATTGAACCGAATAAACTCCCGCTTTAAAAGCTCCGGCATTCAAATAAATCGTTTTTCGGTAATCATTTATGGTTTCAGAATAAACGGTTTTCCCTTGTAAATCGTAGACTTTTACTGATAGCGGTAAGGCGTAATCGTTAGTGAGGTCGATTTGACAATTTTTTGATGGATTAGGATAAAGTGAACTTGCAAGATCCTCTTGTTCTGCCAAACCTGTTGTATAATTCGGCCATTTGTAAATTCCGTAATCTACACTTCCCAAAAAAAGCGTGTTGTTTTGATAAAAAACATCATTGGCTTTAGGGTCGCCGGCCGAACAGTTAAGACAAATCCATGTTGTGTCACCGGACAAAAGCCTGTAGAGGTTTTTATTTAATTCAGAGATTCCATAAGCACTACCATTGTATGATTTAATATCTCTAAAGTAATTATACAAGGGTAATCCGCTGGTTACTGATGTCCAGGTTAACCCATAATCTGTACTATACCAAGTTCCATATCCGCTTGCTCCTGCAATTAATCTAACTCCATCAAATGTTAATCCATATACCGACATTCCGTTTTGAAATGGTCCGGGCATAATTTGCCACGTTTGTCCGTTATCTGCCGATCGATAAACATGAGCCGATGAAGGGTTTAGAACATTTCGTGTTCCTGCAAATAAATAGTTGCCTGCATTTATTATTTTATCTATGCTCTCATTGGGAGAGAACAAATCGCTTAGCGGCACCCATGTTGTATCATTAGTTGTTTTATAAAACTTTCCTTCTCTTGTGCCTAAAATCATATACCCGGCATTGCTTTTACATATTGACATTAAAAAATAGGTTTGATTAATCGTTGCAGGCAATCCATTGTTAGCTTTAATAACTGTTTGTCCATGGTCATACGATACGTTTACTCCTCTGGCATTTCTAATCATATACCATTTTGTATTATCTAATGATGCGTCTAGATAATTATCGTTTATATAATATGGTTCCACGTCGAAAATGGGCGTTGCCGTTGTAAATTCATCATTGCTTGAATAGGTAAAATGTTGATTCGCAGCTTGAGTTAATAGATGCGTTCCGTCTCCTTCCAACAAGCTTATGGAAGATGATTTCATTCCATCTATTTTATTGCTGTAGGCCATTAATGATGTGTCGATGATGTATGCTCCTTCATTCATTCCTCCGGAATAAATTACACTTCCGCTTTGCTCAAGACAATATGTTCCCGATAAAAATCCTGGGGTAGTAGCATTGATGTAGTTAAACATACCACTACCAAACTGGGGAAACATTTGAATGCCGTAAGAAGAAGTTATAAGGTATTTATTATTCACAAATATCATATCTGTTATTCTTGCTGAAGCCTGAGCTATCATTTGCCAATTTCCGGTGATGGTGTTCCATGAAAATAGACCTTGTGGTTCTAAGCCGGCATACATCGTATTATTAACCATTTTTAGCATGGTTATAAAATTGGAAGACGGTGATAATCCACCCGGATAGTTAATTGGTGACCATGACAATCCTAGATTTGTTGAATGATATAATCCTACTCCACCCAAACTAATTATTATCTCTCCTGTCGTGAGATCATTTTCCATCACTCGAACATCAAATCCTCCTGCAGGTAATCCTGTATTCGAATCTTGCCAAGTCAATCCTCCGTCAGTACTTCTTCTCATTGACCCATAAGTGCCATATAACAATATGTTTCCTCCTACACCGCAAACATCTGATGCCGGATAAAAATAATCTGCTAGTTGCACCCAGTTTGCATTGGCTGAACTTCGTTTGAAAAGTCCTCCTCGGCATCCTAAATATAACTCTCCATTTATTACTTTTAATCGATTTACTTGACGGTTCATTCCGGCAGAAAGTCCATTGTTTTGAACTTCCCAATTCGCTTGTTGATTTGTAGTTCTATAAACGCCTCCAATCTCTGTTCCTGCCCATATATAGCCATCGAAAGAAGCTAGTTGAAGAATCGTTCCATGATAAGGAGTAGAACACTCTTGCCATTGAGCAAAGAGCATTTTAGGAAGCACAAAAAGTGCTATCAGTAAAAGTTTTTTCATAGGTAAGTTTGTTTTGGTATCATAAAAATATAGATAAAAAATTGATATCACCAAAAAAATTTTGCCATACATTGGTTAGGGAAAAAACAAAGTCGCCCTTAAACTATAAGGACGCCTTTGTTTTTTTATTCTCTGTTTTTAATTTAACGCTGCTCTACCGGCTTCTATTCTTTTATTTACTTCTTCTTTTCCTAATAGTGCAACCATCCCGAATAAATCGAGGCCACTACCTTGACCACTTACTAATACGCGGAACATTTGTAATACATCTCCCGGTTTTAGTTCTTGCTGCGCCGCTCGTTGTTCGAATGCAAGCTTTGTATTTTCTGCTGTGAAATCACTCACCGTATTCAATTGTGAAGGCAATGCGGCAAAGAATGTTTTTGCTTTATCGTTCCATCTTTTAGCAACTACTTTTTCGTCGTATGTTGTAGGAGATTCGAACAAACATGTACTCATGCCGATCATCTCATGTTCAAAATGAATTCGGTCTTTTACAAGTCGAACAGCTGCTGTTGCAAACTGCATATTTGCGCGAGCATCATTAGCTCCTAGCTTTTCTTTTAGTTGATCAACAAAATGAGCCGCTAGCGATTCTTCTGGTTGGTGACGAAGATATTGTTCGTTGAACCATTTTGCTTTCTCGGGATCGAAGCGAGCGCCTGCTTTATGAACTCTCTCAAAAGAGAACGCTTTGATTAGTTCCTCCATTGAGAAAACTTCTTGCTCGGTACCCGGATTCCATCCAAGGAAGGCCAACATGTTTACGAATGCATCGTGGTAGTATCCCTTCTCTCTGTATCCTGATGAAACTTCTCCCGATGCAGGATCTTTCCATTCGAGCGGAAACACCGGAAATCCTAAACGATCTCCGTCGCGCTTACTTAGCTTTCCATTTCCTTCAGGCTTAAGCAACAATGGTAAGTGAGCGTATTGAGGCATTTTATCGGCTAAGCCGAGATATTGATAAATCAAAATATGAGCAGGAGCAGAAGGCAACCATTCTTCCCCTCTGATGGCATGTGTAATTTCCATCATGATATCATCAACGATATGAGCGAGGTGGTAAGTAGGC
>JAKPPP010000014.1 GCA_029547265.1 Bacteroidota bacterium | reverse complement strand
GGTGAGTATTGGTCGTTCGTTTCGATTAATACTGTTCGTTGCTTGTACGGCTTTCCTGCCTTGCTTGTTTTGTTCACTTCCTCAAAGTGAATGAATTTACCTTTAATTTCTGACATAGTTTTATTTGTTATTTATTAATATAATAAGATCTTTTTCAAGTTGTGAAATTCGTTGTTTCTTGTGTTCAATCATTTTTTTTATCGCCTCTAATGTTTCATCGCTATATCTTGACGATTTCCTGCTATTTTTTAATTGTCTATTTAGCTTATTAATCTCGTACTCAATATCGACAATCTTTTCTAAGATTGATTTAGTAGTAAGTATTTCTGCCATATTAGATTATCAATGTGAAGATTTCGGATATTCAAGTCCGCTATTTTGTCGGTTATTTCGGTCAATATTATTCGGTAATCTTTCGCTGATGTATCTTTGTCGATGTTGTTCGATGTCCACTTAGTTTTAAGATAAGTTTGTTTCCAATATCGTAAACGCTTGCAACACGCTTCGATAGCGTCAATGTTGTGATTCCGTTCATCAACTAAGAAAGGAATGTTTTCAATTTTTAGGTCAAATTCCATTAGCATCCATGTTCAGGCGTTCGTTTGATTTGTTTCGGTATCGACTTGCAAAGTAGAGGTGTATCGCTTACGAATTGGTAAAGCGTTGTCGACATTTTCATTTTACCCTTTGCCGTTCCTACCTTCTTTATCATTCCGCTACGTTCAAGGCTATTTAAAGCCCTTCTAATGGACGTTATTAGCATAGGCTTATCAGTATAAGGATTTGCGCGTTCAAATGCGCTACAAATACCCCAAGCGTTAAATGTGCAATCTTTAAAGTCTTTCATGAACTGCAATATAGCATCATTCTGTTTATAGTTGCGTTTTATTGCTTCATGTATTTCGGATTTATCCGAATTAGCGGTGTTGTGAAATAGTTTTGTCATATCAAAAATCCTTCTATTTGTAATTTATTATATAGCAGTTCAATGGCATCGTAAAATCCAAATATACTTATAAGAGTTTCAAATCTTATTC
>JAKPPP010000007.1 GCA_029547265.1 Bacteroidota bacterium | reverse complement strand
TTTGCGTCCACTGTATTTATGAGTATTTGGGTATCTGGAGAGCCAACTTCGCGAGTGATGAAAATAGGGGCGATCAAATTGACAAAAATGACCAAAAGCAAACCAATAATAAATACGGCTCCACTGGTTAACCAAATAATTCGCTGACGCAAACTCATCGATTCTAGCTTCTGTTTACTCATTTGCGCTTTCTTTATTGGGTATATCTTCTATTGATTCATATTCCAGTTGGACAAATCGGTAGCCAGTACTAATGACTGTCTCGATATACTTAGGCGTTGTGCTGTCATCTTCGAGCTTTTCACGCAACGATTGTATATGAACCCGCACTGTGTTTGAGAAAACGTTGGTCATTGTGCCCCAAACGTGCTCAAGAAGCTCTTCCTGACTGATCACTTCGTTTGGATGCCGCATCAAATATTCCAGAATGCCAAATTCTTTTCGAGTTAACTGAATCCTGCGATCTGACTTCCAGACCACTTTTTCTACTGGATCAAGAGAAATTTCCCGAATCCTAAGAATTGGCTTTCTTGCGCGCAGATCACGGCGTAATAAGGCTCGTATTCGTGCAAGCAATTCTTGTAAATGAAATGGTTTGATTAAATAGTCATCTGCACCGTTATTTAAACCGGTGACGATATCTTTCCGTTTCCCCCGTGCGGTAAGAATGAGAATTAATAGTGGTGGATGATTTTCTCGTGCCAAATGGCATATATCTAGTCCATCCATATCCGGCAAATTTAAATCTAACACTAACAGATCATAATCATTGACTGCTAAAGCTTCAAGCGCTTTGTTCCCATTTTCAGCAACATCAACAGCATACCCATCCCGTGATAATCCAATGTGAAGGGCATTGGCTACATCTTTTTCGTCTTCAACCACTAATAGTCTCATATATCTACCTAACTAAGGAGTATAAGTCCATTTCTCTGAAGAAGTCGCATTATCAAGAGAGCCCATCGAAGAACAATCAGTATTGCATACAACCGATGTTCCACCATAACTTGTATTCTGGTAATGATAGAAGTAATTGCAGTTTGAATACCCTCTTGCTGAAGAGACTCGATTATCCCAACCAGATGGCATTGAAGAAACACTATATTGGGTTGAGCTAGAGCATCCACTGCCACTTACTACCCATGTATATGAACTACCTCCAAAATTAGTATTATCCCAATCGATACCAATTACCACTTGGCTGCTTGGTGAAACCTCTCCACTGCTAAAATTTAAGATTTCATCAGTGACTGTTTCTGGTTGAGTTGAGCTATTCAGTTGGACCCGCCCATTCGTGGCAGCGCGAATCGAATCTGCGAAATTAGCAAAACATTCTTTTTTAATTATCCTTGAAGAACCATTACCATTCTTTTCAATTGGACCAATTAAGGCGTAACAATGTAGTTTATTATGTTCTCCTACTGGACGAGCTGCTGTGAGAAGAAAAACAAGAAACAATCCTATAAGCAAAAAAAACAAACTACTCTTCTTTTTCATTGGAATCCTCCCATTTGTGATTTTTTATACTCATAATCATACCAGTCAGAGTGTTAAATCTTTATAAAGTTTTAACATAGGGTTATTGATTCATTTTCTAGGGTTAGGTAAAAATCTTGTGTGTCTTTTTGTTCTATGGGGAGAAGATTGATTGTTTTTAACATAGTCAATATTTTATGTCTGAGGGAGTAAAAACTTTACAAGGATTTAACACCCATTTTGGTATTCTTAAGTTAATAAACAAGTTACAGTTGTCAGAAAATTAATATTTGGTAAGGAAATGAACGAAGTGTTGAAGGAGATGTATATGGAAATGGTAACCTAATTGCAGGAGACAAAGGTTGTTTCATTGTAACCAAAAAGACTACGAAAGGAGGAAAAAATGTTACTTCCAAAAGTACTAAGTGTATCCACAGCTTCAGGAGCATGTGACTTTTGTGTCGGCTGCGCAGCTTGCGGTTTGACGGGGGTACCGGCTTTACTTGTGGCTGCCGTGGCGATAGCTTCTTTGACCTAATCGAATCCGATGGAACTTTCGTTCAATTAAAAGTAGACAGAGGATAGATTGAATTGCCCTGTGTCTACTTTTAGCTTAATAAGTGGGCGTAGTTTCGTCTGTGTCCTTTCCTTGTCTGGAGGTTACTTCAAAGATGAGTAATGATCAAGAACATCTATATCCTAGCCTTCATGGGGATGTAATTATACATATTACCCCTGCTGGTGCTCAAGTTACCATCAAATTATCCGAGGGGGCTAAAATAGGATCTGCCTTGAAACCGATCCCACTCGCGTTTGTAAATGAGACGGCCAGGGAAATATTACTTCTATGCGACGGCCAAAAAAATTGTGAAAGTATTGTATGTGGATTGTTAGAAAACACGGATAACAAAGATGTAAATTTCTCATCAATGTTGGAAGGTACAATTGATTTTCTTCAACAAATGATGAGTTATGGAATTCTCGATCTTCAGGAATCGCCCTGTCAATGTAAATTTACAGTTACCGGAAACCGTGACTTTTTTATCCCGCAACACATGTCGGTTGAATTAACTTCAAATTGTAATCTGAAATGCATTTATTGTTATCGAGATGCTGGCCCTAATCATTCTGCTTATCTAGAATATGATGTGTTAGTTGATATACTTGGAAGGTTGGCAAACAATGGAGTACGCTCTGTCGAGCTTACAGGTGGAGAACCACTGCTTCACCCACAATTTTTAGAAATACTTAGTTATTGTGTTACCAAATTTGATCGAATAATCGTACTCACTAATGGTTGCTTGATTGATAAAGAAATTGCAAAATTTGCTGGAACCAATAAAGAAAAGATACTTTTTCAAACGGACCTGGATGGTTCGACACCAGATCTTCATGACAGTATTCGTGGTGTACCAGGAGCTTTCAATAAAACGATTAAGGGTATTGAAAAATTAGTTGGCGAAGGTGTTAAATTACGTGTTGTGATGAATATTGTTAAAGAAAATGTTCATGACATCGAAAAAACATTGATTATTGCGAAGCAATTAGGCGCTACTTGGTTTACATTCGTGCCAATCGTGTATGTAGGTCGTGCAAAGAATTTACACAAGCTTACAGTTGAGCAATTAAATCTTTACATGGATTTGTCTGCCAGATTAAAGAAAGAATACAAATCTTTTATCGGAGAAAGAGAGCATGACCAGATTGTCGAAGAACACAAAAATGAAATAAATTGTGGAATGGGGTATAAGACGGCGGTTCTCAGCCCAACAGGTAAAGTGAGACCTTGTTTGTTACTATCTGAGATTGTGTTAACTTTTGGTGATTTATTAAAAGATAGTGTTTCTGATGTTTTTTCAAATCCTGCAGTACCATTTCTTTCACATTTAAAAGCACCCAATGAAGAAACCTGTTCTCACTGTGAACATGAATTGTTTTGCCGATACTGCATAACCAGAGGTCTTGAAAGTCAATGTACAGGTAGTGAAACATGCAAATGGGGAATGGTCAATAATATATCAAAATTATTGAACACAAACAATTGAATGAGTATCTTATTCTTAGTTCAACATCATAATAATTGTTTGTGGCTCATTATGATGAGTGAGGCCAAACATCGCGAAGTACAACCTGCCCACAACCAGTTGAGTGAGGATTTACGGGTAACGGCGACCAATCTTAAACAGTCCGACCGTGCCTTACTTAGGAGCAATTTACCGATGTATCTGTGACCAGAGTGGCGCCAACTACGCACAAGTGGCACAGATTATTTATGCAAAGGTAGAGAATCATACCCCGTGTCATAGATTAAGAGGTGTAAGCTATGAAAAGCGTAATTGTAAGCGCATTGCGCGTGACTTCAACTACCAAGCCGTTCGTTTTGGCTACCACTTGGGGCTTACTCCACTGGACACCGCGTAGATGTAACTTAGGTAATCATCGCAGGCTGCAGTTCAAGCAATACATCACGCCAGCGGATTATGCCGAGGTCGTAAACAACTTGACGAAACTTGATTAGTTTGTTAATGTTCTCTTCGGAAATTGCTTATTGGATTACTAAAATTCTACGATTGATCGTTCTTTTTCGGAGAACCTTATGGAAAATACCATCATTGAAGTAAAACATGTAACGAAGTC
>JAKPPP010000422.1 GCA_029547265.1 Bacteroidota bacterium | reverse complement strand
CAATACTCCCTACCACCGGCGTAATCGTTGCGCTGACGGTAATCTCGTCCGCCGAAGTGATAAAATCGGGTGAAACGGTAATATCACTGACCAGCGGCGCATTGGGATTAGTACTGTGCGAACCGAGATTTTCAACATTATCCACTTCATATTCATCCCACTCATTTATGTCAAAGGTAGAATTTCCAAAAAATACAGTATTTTTACGCCGCAATGTTTTATCCTGAATAATATTTTCAGCGCTGTTAGGGTCACCGACTACATCAACTAATAAACCATTACGAAATAGTCCAACGGCATCATTGCCGTTAAAGCTCATTACAGTAAAGTCTTCCATCATTTGAATATTTGGATTTGAAAATAACGTTGCTTCGTACTCCGCAATTACTAGCACACTACCAGGAAGTAAAATATTACTACTGCCCCAATCACTAAAAGTTGTTCCAAATGCTCCTCCACCGTTAGTTGCCTTACGTAAATCATAACCTGCCGATATAAGGTCAATAGATACATCAGAACAATTATATAACTCAAGATATTTATTTTTATATGAACCTTCAATGTATTCGCTGATTATTACAGGACTGGGATCAACATAAATCGTCACACTATCTTTTCCAATGGCGCTTTCATTATCGGTAACAACCAGTTCAAACATTAGAGTCTCTACACTAGATGGTGAAGTAAAGGTGACAATGGCTTGATCAGTAGCCGACAGAGTGACTGACTCCCCTAATATCTGAGTCCAGGTATAGCTGACTATAGAACCGTCCGGATCATTACTGATTGAACCATCTAAAGTCACAGTTACATTAAAACGCTCCACCCGGTCTAAACCGGCTCTTGCCATAGGAGAAACATTACCACCGCCACTCCAGAAGTGCGAACCTAAATCAGTAAATGTATTCTGAGGATGAACTTCCCATTCCGAATCATCGGCCGAAGTACCGGCTGAAGAGGTCCAATCGGTATTGCCCTGTGATACAGTCGGTTTACGAACAAGAGTATGTTCTGCAGTAGCATTTAAAGTACCAGCAACAGACCAGGCTGTTCCGGGATCTATGTCCGGAACACCAATAACATCAATCAGCACATCATCTTTAAATAATCCCAGAGCATCATCACCATTAAATGAGGTAACATTATACCCATGTTTCGATGTATCTTCAGTATAATAAAAACCTAAATCTCCAACTTTTTTAATAGCATCATTAACAGGAGTTTTAGCATCACCAAGGCAAAAAATTACAAGTACATCGCCCGCGTTTAATATAGTATCCGGTAAATTTAGAACATAACGCGGGTCTGCTATCGGTTTTCCACCACTAGGCGTATAACATCCCCAGCCTGAACCATTGTTCGCTTGTTTGATAGTATAATGACTTAAGTCAACTGTTACTCCAGAAGCATTGTAAATTTCTATGGCTTTATTATTACCCGAACCTTCTATATACTCGCTGAAGAACAGATCGCCAGCGAAAATCAGCGTTGGCAAAGTCAAAGCGATCAGGAAAATTTTGATGGTTTGATGCATAATAACCTCACTAATTTTTAAATACCTTTTGAACGTTGGCTAATAAGAGTTTTTAAATAATTTTGCTGGTTGGTTTTCTGATTTTTAGCCACTTTAATTTGAATAAAAATCACTTAGAAAGTTACAATCTATCTTTACATCCTCAAAATTATTTTTAAATTAAGCTGGTTGGAAGATAATTCGGCTTAATGTGATGAGAAGTATTTTTAAAAAACCGGAAATTAATAACGAGAAACCAGCCGTCCTAAGAGGCGGCCGCTTTTCGAGGTTATTGATTCTAAATATATCTACTTGTTTATTAATCACAAATGCCCAAATATCAATTGCTAAAAC
>JAKPPP010000420.1 GCA_029547265.1 Bacteroidota bacterium | reverse complement strand
CAAAACGGAACATACACTGTAACAATTGTAGATTCGATTGGTTGTCCGGCGACATCTGCACCTGTAATTGTTACGGGAGTTGGAATACAAGAAATAAGCAACAGCAATAATCTTATAGTTAAGAATCTTGCAAACAGCATTGAAATAGTTGCCATGAATTCAACCAAAATTGAATCGGCACAAATTTTCAATAGCAACGGAAATTTAGTTGCAGAAGAGCAGAATCAAGAATCATCGGTTAGCTTCAACAAAAGTGAATTCGCTAAAGGCATTTACATTATCAATTTAACAACCGATAAAGGATTATATCAAAGTCGAGTTGCTATTCAATAATTTTTACTCATCATCCACCACACCTATGAAGGCCTGCCCAATACGGCGGGCCTTTAGTGCATCATGAACCTCCGTTAAAATCAGCGGATCATCGATAGTACTTGGAACAATATAATGTTCACCATCGGCAATATTACGAAGTAAGCGACGAAGAATTTTTCCAGATCGTGTTTTCGGCAAGCGCTTAACAAGAACGCAATTCTTAAAGCAAGCAACGGCACCGATATTATCACGAATCAACTTTACTAATTCTTTTTCTATTAGCAATTCATCGGGGACAACACCATCACGAACCACAACATAAGCAAGTGGTAGATGACCTTTTAATTCATCGGCGATTCCAACAACTGCACACTCAGCAACGAAAGGATGTGCTGCCACCATCTCCTCCATTTCCCCTGTAGATAATCGATGTCCCGCAACATTTATTACATCATCTACTCTACCCATAATATAAACGTAATCCTCTTCATCCTTATATCCGCCATCACCTGTTAAATAGTAACCGGGGAATTTCTCTAGATACGAAGAAATGAAACGATCAGTATCGTTGTACAAATCAGGTAAGCATCCGGGAGGAAGAGGTAATTTGATTGCAACAAATCCCTCTTGATTAGGAATCAACACCTCACCTTCTTCATTAAGCACATCAATTTTATATCCCGGAATAGGTTTACCAGCAGAGCCGGGCTTCAAAACAAGATGCTCTTCTATAGAAGGCATTTGAGCCACAATCGGCCAGCCACTTTCTGTTTGCCACCAATGATCAATAACAGGAACCTTTAACATTTCAGTAGCCCAATACCATGTTGGCACATCACAACGCTCACCGGCCAAATACAATCGATGCAATGAAGAA
>JAKPPP010000417.1 GCA_029547265.1 Bacteroidota bacterium | reverse complement strand
CTATTGTATTATTATTAATTATATTGTTATTTTTATAGTAATTATATAAAAAAGAAGTTGGTGTATCAATTGAAGCCGCATCAATAAAAAGTTTTTTAAATTTTAAATTTACTTTATCGATAAAAGGTAAATAACCTTGGTAAAAAAAAGGATCATCAAAAACACTTATGTGGTATGGAATATATTTCTTTTTTAGTATTTGATCAAGAAACATCATTGGAATTAGATCTGCTTTAATCCATAACTTATTGATTTTGTTTTTTTTAATGTAACGATAAATCTTATGGGAATAAATTCTAGTATAAAAATTTGAAATAATCCATAAGTAATTTTTGTTGATACGATTAAATACCCCAGCTAATAACCCGTTGATAAGAAATAAGCTGTAATTTGTTTCTCCTAACTCACTCTTTGTATTGAAAAATTTTGGAGAAAGACATATAATTTTAATATCAGCATTAAATTCTGTTCGCATTAATTTAACAAAATTGGAAAAAACGAGCCAAGATGAGCATTTGTCATTATTAGCCCCAGATGTAATTAATAAAATTTTCATTGATCTGTGCTTATTATTATTCTTCTACTATCTGAATCGGTTCCCATTAGTATAATTATTCACTCCACACAACTCTTTTAATGTAATCTGTATACGAGATAATGATGCGTACCACTTTCTCACTAACGTTGGGCATGCTATAGTCAGCTACCGGTCTGAAATTGCGTTCCTCTCCTAACGATTGAGACCGCAATTGCACGAGTCCCTGCATTACACGTTCAGGGTTTAGTCCCACCATCATTACAGATGCTTCTTCCATGGCTTCGGGACGTTCGTGTGCTTCGCGAATGTTCAGTGCCCGGAAATTCAAAATGGACGATTCCTCCGATATGGTTCCGCTGTCGGACAACACGGCATACGCATTTATCTGCAACCAATTGTAATCGCTAAAGCCCATCGGTTTCATCAGCTGTACCAACGGATGAAAACGCACCTGCTTTTCTTCGATCATTTTTCGCGTTCGCGGATGAGTGGAAACAATCACGGGAAAACCATAGTGTTCCGCAATCAAATTGAGAATTTCCACCAAATGAAAGAAATTCTTTTCCGAATTGATGTTTTCTTCCCGGTGTGCCGAAACCACAAAATATTTTTCTTTTTCAAGTCCCAATTGCTCCAAAACAGGGGATTGTTGAATTTTCGGCAGATAATGCATCAGCACCTCATACATGGGACTGCCCGTTTTGATGATCCGGTCGGCTGGCAACCCTTCTCGTAGCAGGTATTCTCGTGCAATGGAGCTGTACGTAAGATTGATATCCGCAATGTGATCCACGATTTTGCGGTTGCTTTCTTCGGGAACGCGCTGGTCAAAACACCGGTTACCTGCTTCCATGTGGAAAATGGGGATGTGACGCTTCTTGGCTGCAATGGCGCAAAGGCACGAATTGGTGTCGCCCAGCACCAGAAAAGCATCGGGTTGTTCTTTTTCCAGCACCGGATCGATGTTGATGAGAATTTGTCCCGCCGTTTCAGTCGCATTCTTTCCGGCTGCATTCAAGAAGTAGTCCGGCTTACGGATTTCCAAATCTTTGTAAAATATTTCGTTGAGTTCGTAATCGTAGTTTTGCCCTGTATGCACGGTTACATGCTCAATGGCTTCCGATTCGTCCAGTTTGGCCATGACGCGCGAAAGCCGAATGATTTCCGGGCGTGTACCTACGACGGTGAGTACTTTAAGACGTTTCACTGTTGATTCGTTGATGCGTTGATTTGTTGATGAGGTCATGGGATGCTGTTTATTCGTTGATTCGTTTATTCGCGTAACGCGTAACGCGTGATCTGTGACGCGTGATCTGTGACGCGTGATCTGTGACGCGTGATCTGTAACTCGTGATCTGTGACGCGTGATCTGTGACGCGTGATCTGTAACGCGTTACTTGTTACTCGTTACTCGTCACTTGTTACGCGTTACGCGTTTCTCTTTACTCGTTCTTTCCCGAGAAGGTATTGCCAATATTATCAAAAACATATCGGACCACTCTTTCGAGTAGCTCCACATCACGAATATGGTAGCGTTGCACCGTATCACGCAGAATGATGGAAGAATAGATATCGTAAACAATCTTATAG
>JAKPPP010000414.1 GCA_029547265.1 Bacteroidota bacterium | reverse complement strand
CGAACTGCATTTAGATAAGGGTGCGATAATATCCATTACTAAACGAATCGCTAATATCGGTACTTTAGAGAGGCAATCCAGCTTTACTAATAAACTCGATTTGCCTGCAACGGGATTGAATTTACAGGCTTGTGGATTGGTGCAAGGCAATGACCAAAGCATACTGAAATACTCGCGGCAAATTGGACAAGTTAAGTCGAACGGGATTGAGGTAATGAATAGTGCTGAATTTACTATTGAATCAATTCAAGATAGGATTTCAGTATTAATCAATTCAGATAATTCAGTTTTCTTCGATGCTATCAGCAAACTAAAGTTAAGGGATTTGGATTTGTCCGAACTTGACCATGTATGGTGTATGCAATCCGAATACGATACGATTACAAATACTTGGGAGGATGGTTTGATTTATCCGATTCACGACACGGGCAATCAGTCGCGTTCTTATAATTCACTTCAATGTCAGGGTTTAATACCTCATGTACTTGCAAAGTACCTAATCAATAAGATAGCTGAGAATTTTGGTTATACACTTGAAGGTGCTTGGTGGGAGCATCCGATGTTTGATTTGATTGTTATATCAATAGTTGAGGCTCGAACTGGTGTAAGGTTACAAGAACAAGTACAAGTAACAGCAACTAAAACAAGTAACCAAACATTTGGATTAGTGTTCAATACTTGGACAAAGGTTACTTCATGGGGCAGCGTAACAACCGATATTTGGAATGTTTGGGATGGAAATTCACCAAGCGGGTATGAAGTTAAGTTTCCCGGCAAATACACTTTAAAGGTTCGATTTGAATCGGATATTGCAAAAGGATTCCCAGCCGATCCGTTAAACATTGTCGAGGCTCGTTTTCGCATTCGATGTTTTCAAATTGATGACGGCGGTGCAACTGTTACCGTATTAGGTCAGACAGAAATAGTTTCGACCTCGGTAGGTGCTTTTGATGATGAAGTTACGGTAAGTATAGCACTTGAAACGATTCGACCTGAATCACAAGATTCAAACGTGTATTGCATATTCGAGGCTTATCAAAGAGGTGGCGCAACGGGCAGCCCATCCGACCCGTATTACAATACCGTGCTTGAAGTTGATTACGCTCGATTTAGTGTTGAATACATTGATGCTGAGTTCACGCATTATAACAGGCCTATCAACATTCAAGAAAGCCTACCCGATTGGAATTGTAGCGATTTATTGAAACAGGTTTGCAATATAGCTGGTGTTATTCCAATCGTAAATGAATGGGATAAAAAGATTCGTCTGATGATGCTTAACGAAATCGCAGCGAATAAAATAATTGCTAGGAAATGGCAGGACAAGATTGATTTATCAACTACTCCTAACTATACTTTCAAAGTCGATGGATATGGTCGAACTATGTTCATGCAATGGAAGCAGGATAAAAGATACGGATATTCGATAAATGTATTTAACGAGCAACTACCTGAAAAGGTTGATTACATAAAGTCTAACTTTTCATGGTGCTCTCCAGCTATTATTTTAGGAAAGACTTTCTTTTGTTCACAGTTCAATATTTGGGATTCGGATAAGGGATATATCAAATTCGATAAGTCCTGCTATA
>JAKPPP010000392.1 GCA_029547265.1 Bacteroidota bacterium | reverse complement strand
AAGCGTTTTTATTTTATGAAGTATAGATGGCATGTTCTCGAAGAATTCAACCGCCTGCTCGATACTCATGTTTAAAACATCGTTTATCGATTTTCCTCTGTAACGCACATCAAGAATTTCTCTGTTATAGCGTTTGCCATTACAGGTCTCGCACAATACATTAACATCAGGCAAGAAATTCATTTCAATAACGCGCATTCCTGCTCCTTGACATGTCTCACATCGTCCGCCTTTTACATTGAATGAAAACCAACCCGGAGGATACCCTCTGATTTTCGCTTCGTTCATTTGTGCAAAGAGATTTCTTATGTCGCTAAATACTCCGGTGTAAGTCGCAGGATTTGATCGTGGTGTTCTTCCTATTGGCGATTGATCAATTTCAATTACTTTGTCAACATGCTCAAGTCCTTTTACCGATTTGTAGGTAAGTGGTTTTTGATGCGATCTGTAGAAATGTTGATTTAAAATAGGGTAGAGGGTTTCGTTTATGAGTGTCGATTTACCACTTCCTGAAACTCCTGTTACACAAATTAATTTCCCGAGCGGGAACGATACATTTATGTTCTTTAAATTGTTGCCTTTGCAACCTGTAAGTTCAATGCTGTAGCCGTTGCCTTTTCTGCGCTCACCAAATCTGATTTGAATCTCGCCCGACAAATATTTTGCCGTGAGTGAATCATGCTTTGCAATGTCTTCCGGCTTACAGCTAGCAACAATTCTTCCTCCGTGAATTCCTGCTCCATGTCCAATGTCAATCACATGATCAGCTGCCATAATAGTTTCTCTGTCGTGCTCAACAACAATAACAGAGTTTCCGATGTCGCGTAAGTTTTTAAGGGAATTAATGAGGCGCACGTTATCTCTTTGATGAAGTCCGATACTTGGCTCATCTAGAATATACATTACTCCAACAAGTTGCGATCCTATTTGAGTAGCGAGACGAATACGTTGTGATTCTCCTCCCGATAATGTTCTTGCACTTCGGTTTAGTGTTAAATAA
>JAKPPP010000370.1 GCA_029547265.1 Bacteroidota bacterium | reverse complement strand
CACTTGGAAAATAAGGCAAACAGGGGACTTACTCGTAAATTTAGATATCAATGATAAATTTGGATTGGTGAGTGCAGCAGGGATCGAACCTGCGGCCCACGGCTTAAAAGGCCGTTGCTCTACCGACTGAGCTATGCACCCGAACAAAAAGCGTGCAAAATTACCAATATACCAACGATTATCAAAGGAAAAATCTGTCTATCATGTCTGATCTAGGGACATGGTATCCACCCTTAGTGATTATTTTTAGGTGGTGACCAGTAATGATAGTTCGATAAACTCACTAAAGGATTTCGATTGGAGTTTTCATATATTTGTATCGGGATTTACGTTATTAATTAAAATAAATGCAATATGTAGATGCTTTATTAAGCAATTCGCGTAGGTTGCGATAATCCTCCATAGTTCGAAGGACTCACTATACCATATCATAGGATTCATCCTCTATCAAGCGATGGGCGGCTTCGACATCACTGTTGGTCACAGGTAAGGTTGCCGACAACGGGTTGCCAGAATACGTTGTTCCTCCTGAACATCGATCTTAAAGGAGCTCCGATGTGGACGCCGACTGTGATCTACCAGACCCGATGTCCCATCGCTTTGATAACGCTTTAGCCATTTGCGAACTGTTTTTCTGGTGGTACCAAATTGATTAGCGGCTTTGCTTACTCCATTATCCAGCGCGTAATGGACTATCTTAAGGCGAGTGTTATAGCAATTTTTCATTTTCCGATAGGCTTCATAATAGTTAATTTCAATCATCAGGGCTTTCTCCTTGTTTTAACCAGGTATTTTACAACTGCTAAAATACCAGAGAAAGCCCTTTATTATAAGTCGTTCAAAGGCTTGTTTCGCTACGCTCAACAAGCCTTTTTATTTCAGATAACTGCTCTACACAAATCCTATTTATCTCTACTGAGTGGATACCATGTCCTTGTACTATACAAAATCTGTCTATCGATCGACCATTTTAGGGATATGACGTATAAATTTTTATTGTTTACAAGTGACTTGGATACAATTTGGCTACT